>DAISZW010000078.1:0-14622 GCA_036824595.1 Ignavibacteriaceae bacterium | reverse complement strand
AAATATGGATTCATACCTGAATGAATGAACTGCTGAAAAAATAATCCGTCATAAAAAAATTTGCCATGAAGAGTATCCAGTGAACCAATGATTTTTTCATCGTTCGGCAAGAATAGCTGAAGCGGGTAGCTTGCGCAGATGGAACCGATCATTCCACAGTCAATGTTTCTTGACGGCGATGCCGGTATTTCCTTGATCGAATATTTCTGCCGGACATATTCAATGGCTTTTTCAACATCGTTTTTATATTGATTATATAAAGCTTCGGCGTACAATTTTTCTCTTATTTTTCCTAATTCCTTACATATTTTTATAAAAGATTTTATTCCGGCAAGAGACCAGAAATTATCCCAGAAATAGTGATCGGCATGGCCGAGGTGTTCCGCACTTATGCCTTTAGGAAGAAGCCCGTAAAACGGCTGCCCTAAAAATTTTTTCTGATTTAATCGCGCTTTATCAATCCATTTTACTGCTAAATATAATGAGCCGAATAAATCCTTTAACAGATTTTTATCCCTGTTTATCAAAAAGTGATTATAAACCGTCCACAGAACCTGCCCGTTGGAATCCCATTCTCCCTTTTGGGAACGGAAATAACCTGACGGCATTTGATGCTTGGGAAAAGATTTTATTATAGGCGAGGTATAATCGCCGAAGCCGAATTTATCCAAAGCGTAAATCATGAATGCGGCATCCCTGAACCAGAACTGGTGATATGTAACCGGTCCGGGTGTAATACTATCTTTATCCGTCAGCATAAGCAGTGCAGCAAGAGATGATTTTATTAACGAATTAAGCTTTTCATCCGGTGTTGAAACTTCAGCCGATCCGCTTATAAGTTGATCCCAATTCCTTATTACAGGAATATGAGAAACTTCTTTTCTGAATGAAGATGTGTTTATCGATTTATTGAGACCGCAGCATGCCTGTACCGCATAACTTTCATCAGCATTTAATTTTTTACCGAATACCGCTGCGGCAGTAGCCAAACCGTTTGAACATTTTGATGATAAATTACAGTGCCCATTTTTTTTCTGAAACAAAATTTCCACTGCATCTCCCTGATCAAAATTTGAACAATGAATTATATCAGGTTTTCTATCAAAAAAAAGATGTTCATTAAGATTGATAATAAATTTATCATTGTTCATATCGAATGAAATACTATCTGTGATGCCAACACCTTCCGGATTGAAAGGTCTTACAGAAATGATGAGGCTGCAATTTTTGGGAGAACCTGAATTATTTATTACAGCAGCTTTATGAATCAATAAATCATTTTCAGTAAATGAAATAAGTTCAAGGCTGATTCCTTCAAATTCAAATTCAGTTTCGATTACAGGAAGGTCATCAACTAATTTTTGTGAACAGGAGGATGACATTGAAGGAAAAAATATTTTATCATCTACCATCAGCCATGTATCAATTGACCAGCGGTTTGGAAAAGGAGTCAACAAACCGCGCGGATCAACTGTCGGTTCAATAGGACAATCCGGATTACCGATTGCAGTCCAGTTCCGGTGAGTTAGATTAAGCGACAAGCCTGAATGTGAACGGGGAATAAATGATGTAACTGAAGGATCGTACTGTTTATTTATCCAGAAAGGATAAATCCAGCCTGATCCAACCCCCTCGGGATTCATTTTACTTTGAATTACCGCATAATTCAGCAATCCTCTTGAAAGCTGTATTGAGTTCAGCGGAATTAATTCCGTAGGCAGAATACTGCTGTTTAATCCGCTTATTTTACCGGAAATTTTAAACATCTTTGATGCTAAAGGCGGAATTTTCAGCTTTTTTAAAATATAATTCAAAATATTCTGCTTTAGGTCTTGAGTTCTCATTTATCTTCAAACATATAATTATGCCGCAAACCACTAGAAAAACCAGAAATAAATATCGAAATCCACCCAATTATATTCAATTGAATTAAAAAGTTAATGTTTATTTAATAATGAAATAATATTACAGTAATTCTAAAAAACTAATTTAGACAAGAAATTTCATAATCGATGGAACAAATGATTTAAAAGAGTTGAATAATATGATAGCAATTTATTTTTTAATATGTCTCTTGGTCTTTTTATTGGAATTTTTTATTGACAGAGAGAAAGAAATAAGGGAATAATATGAAAAATTCAGCAATAAAAATCGCTTATTTTGCCGGTTCAATGAAGCCCGGGCATGACGGTGTAACAAGAGTTTTATATAAGCTTATTGAAACTTTAAATGAGCGAAATATTGAAAATATTTTCTTTTCGCCAATTATCCCGCAAGATTCTACACAACCGACAAAAATGTTTGAAATTCCCTCTGTCGTATTTCCTTTATATAAAGATTATAGATTCCCGGTTGCTCTTCAAAAATCTTTTGAGAGCCGGTTAGCAGAATTTAAACCGGACATTCTTCACATAAACAGTCCCTGCCCTTTAGGATTTGCAGCCGTAAAATACGGATTAAGACATAACATTCCGGTTGTTGCAACATATCATACTCATTTCGCAAGCTATGCAAAGTATTATAAAGTGAAAGCGCTTGAATCCGTAAGCTGGAGTTATTTCAGGATGATTTATAACAGCTGCGATCAGGTTTTTGTCCCTTCCAAGCCGATTCTTGAAGAACTCCGGAATCATGGATTAACTAACCTAAAATACATCCCTCATGGAGTGGATACAGATGTTTTCAACCCGAAATTTTATTCCGATGAATGGCGGAATAAAAACGATCTAAATTGTAAGACAATCCTTCTATTTGCCGGCAGACTTGTCTGGGAAAAAGATCTGGCAACTTTAGCAGAAGCGTATAAAATTCTGAATGAAAAAAGAAAAGATATTAAATTCGTATTGGCCGGCGACGGCCCTATCCGGAATGAACTTCAGGCACTTATGCCTGGTGCATTGTTTCTCGGTTATCTCTCAGGCAGAGAACTATCGACAGCGTTTGCATCCAGCGATATTTTTGTTTTTCCTTCCACAACCGAAACTTTCGGAAACGTAACTCTTGAGGCAATGGCTTCCGGCATACCTCCAATATGTGCAAGAGAAGGAGGAGCTTACGGCGTTATTGAAGAGAATAAAACCGGGTTAATTGCAAATCCAAGGGATGCACGGGATCTCTCAATAAAAATAGAAAAACTGGCTGATAATCCGGCACTTAGAAAAGAAATAGCAAAGAATTCTTTCGAATATGCGAAAGAACAAAGCTGGGAAAAAATATTTAACAAATTATTCGAGAGCTACGGGGAAGTTATTCAACGTCATAAGATTAATAATCAATATAGATCTAAAACCTACTGCCGTTCTTATAACCAACTCTGCTTCAGAAGGTCTATTCATGCATAAATATTAAATTTCTTGATTTTTTATTCATCATTTCTTTTTTGTCAATTCTATTCTACTTGCAACACTTGCATTTTAAAATACAGGTTGTATATTGCAATGTTTTTTTTGACCGGAGGCTCATAAACCTGCTGCACTTAAAATGGTAAAAGTGAACAGGTCAGCCCACAGCTGAAATTCTCATTCCGGAATTTATCCCTAAATATTTATAATTTTTTACGGTGAAATATGGATCACTATAATATAAGTGAAGAGAAAGAAAGGGGTATTATGAAAGGAGCTATTTCTGAAAGAGTAAATAGAATCGGCATTTCATCTACAATGAAGGTGGCTGCAGAAGCAAAAAAGATGAAAGCCGAAGGAATACCCGTAATCGATCTGAGTGTCGGCGAGCCTGATTTTCCTACACCTCAAAACATAAAAGATGCGGCAATTAAAGCAATTCTTGAAAACCAAACCAAATATACGTTAAATAACGGTACCGTAGAATTAAGAAAAGCCATTGCTTCCAAACTGTTTAATGATAACGGACTGGAATACTCGATAGAAGATATAATTGTATCTAGCGGAGCAAAACAAAGTTTATTTAACGCACTTCATACATTAGTGTATAATGATGACGAAGTTATAATTCCGGCACCCTACTGGGTATCTTACCCGGAAATGGTTACCCTGGCGCACGGGAAATCTGTAGTGGTTGAAACAAAACTTGAAAACGGATTTAAAATTACCCCTGATGAATTAAGAAATGCTGTTACACCTAAAACAAAAGTTCTAATTTTATGCAACCCTTCCAATCCAACCGGTTCGGCATACGCAAGACATGAATTGGAAGCAATTGCGGAGATAGTTGAAGAGGAGAATTTCTATGTTTTGTCGGATGAAATTTACGAAAAACTGGTTTACGATAATTTTGAATTTGTAAGCTTCCCGTCTTTAAATGAAGAAATGAAGAAAAGAACCGTGCTTGTTAACGGTGTATCAAAATCTTACGCCATGACAGGATGGAGAATCGGTTATACTGCCGGACCTGAAGATGTTATTAAAGGAATAAACAAGATTCAAAGCCACAGTACTTCCAATGCTTCTTCTGTCTCTCAAGCAGCTGCAATCGAAGCCTTGATCGGTCCTCAGGATGCCCTGGAAGAAATGAGAGTTGAATTTGAAAAGAGAAGAAATTATATGTACGGCGAACTGATTTCAATTGAGGGAATAAAATGCTATAAACCTGAAGGCGCATTCTATTTATTCCCGGATGTTTCCTCTTTTTTCGATAAGGCAACTGAAGTTATGAGAATAAAAGATTCATTCGATCTATCAATGTATCTTCTTTATGAAGCGAAAATAGCGGCTGTGCCGGGAAGCTCATTCGGTTCGGAAGGTTTTATCCGCTTTTCTTACGCTACATCGATGGAGAATATCAAGGAAGGGATGGCAAGAATAAAAGAAGCGCTTGCCCATCTGAAATAATTTTTATTTTTTTTAGTTAGATATATAAAGCTGAAGAGATTTATGAATTTCTTCAACAGGCATGTTCTCACCTGTCCATAATTCAAATGATTTAGCGGCCTGGTAAACCAGCATCTTCAATCCGGTAAGTGCAAGAGCTCCTTTTTTAGAGGCGGTCTGAAGCAAGCGGGTCTGGGGCGGATTATAAACCAGATCAAAAATAATTTGATCTTTTGTAAACGAGTCCTCTAAGTTCGTAATTGAATCATCTGAATCGGGGAACATCCCTATGGGAGTTGCATTTATAATTAATTTAGATTCCTTGAAAACAGCAGTTATATCCGGCGGAAACAATTCCATTGTTTTAAAAGAATCAAACTTCATCTTATCTTTAAAATAATTTTTCAGACTCTCTGCACGTTCTTCGGTCCGGTTTATTAAGACTATCCTTCTCGGTTTAAAATAACGGATCAATGAGTATATTACTGCTCTTGCCGCACCTCCGGCACCCACTACGCAAATCCGCTCACCATTAATCATTTCTTTATAAGGATTCAGAGTTTCCAGAATTCCATAAACATCGGTATTATAACCGCTCAATTTACCGTGGTCATTAACAATAGTGTTCACTGCGCCGATAATTGAAGCTTCTTCAGAAACATCATTCAGGTAATGCAGAATATTCTCCTTGTGCGGTATAGTTACGTTGAATCCTTTTATTCCAAATGCTACCATACCTTTAAGTGCATTCTTAAGGTTTGATGCAGGAACATCAAACGGCAGATAGATATAATTCAGTTTTTTTAATTCGATTGCGACATTATGTATAAAGGGAGAAAAAGTATGTTTGATCGGATGGCCTATCAAACCAATTAACTGCGTATTTAGATGAAATGAATCTTTCATTATTTATTTCTATTGTTGAAAAGATGGAGCCACGGTTTAACAGATACCGGATAGAAAGAAGGGATACCTAAGTAAAAAATAAGCAAAATATCGGATAATAGTAAAGACTCAGATCAAAACTCGCCCAGAAGCTTTTTGAAAAGCTTGGAGGATTTTATCTCCGGATATTCTTTTGCAAATTCCGCACGGATACCCGGATCGATTGAGAATGCAGATTTCAAACACTCAACAGCATCTTGAGTTTTACTTAATATAAAATTAACTTTTGCTTTCCCGTAATATGAAGCCGCATCAGCAGGATTGATTCTGATACACTGGGTAAAAGCATTCCTTGCATTCAGCCAGTCTCCCATTTCAAGCAATGTTTCCGCGAGATTAAACCAGATTTCAAAATTATTCGGCTCAATTTTAACGGCTTCTTTATAGCACAATGCAGCTTCCTGAACCTTGCCCAAGGAATATTCCAGATCCGCTTTAGCGTACCATGCATCCGCACTTTCCTGAGATAATGAAATAGCCCTGTTAAAATCTTTAAGTGCAAGCTGGTACTTTCCTATCGAATCGTAGCAATATCCACGGGCAAGATAAGCTTCGTAGTATTCTCCATTTATCCTTACGGCTTCAGAATAATATTTTATTGCTTTGCTGAGATCACCTAATTCTTCATATAAGTTTGCAATGTTATAACAGGAAGCTTCATCGGATGGATCGAGTTTGTAGGAATTTGTAAAGCATTCTATAGCCTGCTGAAGTCTCCCCAGGTCTGCCAACGCATTTCCTTTATTAAACCATGCACTGGAAAAATCTTCTCTAATTGCTAAAGCTAAATCGTAACTATCGATCGCTTTTTCGAGCATATTTAATCGTCCCAGAACAATCCCCCGGTTATACCAGCCGTTTGCATTATAAGGTTCAAGACTTAAGAATTTATCATACGCAAATAACGCATCTGAAAGCCGGCCCAGATTTTCATAACAAAACCCAAGCTCATAATAAGCTTCGGCATACTCTTTATCAATTTCAATCACTTTAGAAAAGCATTTAACCGCTTCTTCAAATTCTTCTGATTTTTGAAAGAGAAGCCCAAGACTGAAAATTGCTTCATCATTATTTGGATCGGTAATTAGAGCTGCCTGCAGCGTTTCCCTTGCAATTGAGTTCAATCCAAGGTTTTCTTCAGCAATTGCCCTATCTACAAGAATTTCGGAATCCCCTGGATTCAGTGAAAGTGCTTTATTGTAACACTGAATTGCCTCATCAAACCTAAATATTCCATTAAGGAAGTTTCCTTTTCTCAGCCAATATTCGGAGTTATAAGGAGAGATTTCAAGCAGTTGATCCGCAAAATACAATCCGTCTTCATAGAACTCATTATCGTAACAGGTAAGGAGCATTTCTTCAAGATTCTCAATACAATCGTATATTCGTCCGGCGGCAATTATTTCTTTAAATCTTTTTATTTCCTCTTCAACACTGTTCTTTTTAGCATCGAAGTCTTTATCATCGCGGAAACCGGACTCAAAAATCGGCATTTAAACTACTCCAAAAAGGTCTGTAATGTTTTGAAAAAATGTATAACTAATAATTTCTAAAATCAAGTAAAAATTTGTGTATTAATTTTGTATTTTTGTTCCCTTTTTAAAAAGACCAAAAAAAATGCCGGGAATAATTTTCAACAAATCTTACAATATAAAAACTAATTGCTGAATTGAATGCTAGATTTGCAAAACAGAGGTAACTTTTTCGGCAGCTTCCTGCAAACTTGATGCAACTTCGAAATTCAAAGAAGATTCCAGCAGCAGTTCCGATGCTTCTTTGGCATTGGTACCTTCCAGCCTAACTACTATAGGAACATTTACATGCATTGCTTTTGCAGCATCAATTACTCCTTGAGCAACTCTGTCGCATCGAACAATGCCCCCGAAAATATTTATTAAAATAGCTTTAACATTCGGATCCGATAAAATTATCTTGAAACCGTTTGCTACGGTTTCTTTGCTTGCCCCGCCGCCTACATCGAGAAAATTTGCCGGTTCTCCGCCTGCTATTTTTATAATATCCATTGTAGCCATTGCTAACCCCGCACCATTCACCATGCAGCCGACATTTCCATCAAGCTTTATATAATTCAAGTTATAATTTGATGCTTCAATTTCAAGCGGATCCTCCTCATTTAAATCCCTGTAAGCGGCAATTTCCGGATGTCTGAATAAGCTATTATCATCAAAATTCATTTTTGCATCCAGAGCTATTACCCTGCTGTCATTAGTTATCACAAGCGGATTTATTTCAAGCAATGATGCGTCGGTTTCCAGGTAAGCTTTATATAAATTGGAAATAAATTTTAAAAAATTTTTAAAAGCATCTCCATTTAATCCCAATGAAAATGCAAGTTTACGTGCTTGATAACTTTGGAGCCCGATTGACGGTTCTAACCAGACTTTAATTATTTTTTCCGGAGTTTCGGCAGCTACTTTTTCTATTTCAACTCCCCCCTCGGTCGAAGCCATAATAACATTCTTCGAAACTGACCTGTCAAGCAGAATACCAAGATATAATTCCGTAGAGAAATCCAATCCTTCAGCAATAAAAATAGTTTTTACAATCTTGCCTTCCGTCCCGGTTTGATTAGTGACCAGCCGATTACCCAGGATCTTGTGTGAATATTCAATTGCTTTTTCAATGCTTGTGGTGAACTTTACTCCGCCTTCCAGAATCAGCTCTCTTGTAAGCGGATCGTATAATTTCCCCTTCCCTCTACCGCCGGCATGAATCTGAGATTTAATCGAATATTGATTTATCCCTTTTTCCTGGAGCTTTTTAAGCGCCTCATCAATTTCCCTTTGCTCTTTAACTGCTATTCCATCCTGTACGGGAACATTATATTTCTTAAGGATTTCTTTCGCCTGGTATTCATGTATTTTCAAAATATTCTCCTAGTATTTAATTGAATATTGGAATTGCAAATTCTTAATGCCGGTAAGTCTTTTTATGACCTCAATTATGACCCTCTTTTTTTCAATTCATTAAGGAACTTTAAATCTTCCTTATCTCTATAGCGGTTAACTGCTTTTTTGTTTTTAATTAATTCATTTAAACCTATATAAAAAATATTAAAATCCTTGCCTCTGCGTTTTATATAATCTTTTAACTTGTTTTTCCATGCCTGCTTAAATTCAACTCCTTCAATAGTATTAATTAGATCAATCCTATTTGGAGGCACACCAAATTGAAAAACAATTCCCTCCTGCTTCAGTTCCTCCTTACTATTAATTCCAGGTATATTATATTCCCAAAATTCATTAAGCATTTTAAAAAGTCTTGCAATATTTTCATTATTTCTTTGATAAAAGATGTCAATATCACCAGTTAATCTGGCATAACCATAATAGATTACTGCTTCCCCACCTACAATAAGATATTTAACTTTAAACTTGTAAAGCAGATAAAGAAATTCCGTTATATCGTGAGAGAAAAAAGATTTACTCATACCCTCGTACCACGGACATCAGGTGTATTTTCTCCATAATAACGTTTCTTCAGTTTATGTGCTATTTTTTGTCTTTGTTTTGGAGTCATATTTATTTGCTGCTTAATGTCCCACTTTTCGGCTTCTTTATGATTTACCGCCTTATTAAATGTTCTGTCCATAACCTATATATCCTTAGTTTCTCAAAAAACTTCAAACTTCCGACTCTACAAACCACCAACAACCTACCGTACACATCTTTATTTCTCGCTCATAAACGGATAACGCCAATCCTTAGGTGGTTCAAATGTTTCCTTGATTGTCCGGGCAGTCATCCATCTCATCAAGTTCATTCCGCTGCCGGCTTTATCATTAGTACCCGATGCCCTTCCGCCTCCAAACGGCTGCTGGCCCACTACCGCGGCTGTAGGTTTGTCGTTGATATAAAAATTACCTGCCGCATCTCTTAATTTATTAGACATCTTCAAAATGGCTTTTCTGTCCTGAGCCCATACACATCCGGTAAGTGCATAAGGTGAAGTTTCATCGCAGAGCTGTAAAGCTTCATCAAATTTATTGTCATTATAAACATAGATTGTCAGTACGGGCCCGAATATTTCCTCTTCCATTGTTTTAAATTTCGGGTCGGTTGTTACAATTGTAGTAGGTTCAATAAAATAACCTTTGGAATCATCGAAGTTTCCTCCGGTTATAATTTCAGCTTCCTTTGAATCCTTTGCGAATGTAATATAATTTGTTATAGAATCGAATGCATTCTTATCGATAACGGCCGACATAAAATTAGTGAAGTCTTCAACATCACCCATTTTAATTTTTTTTATTTCAGATACATATTTCTCTTTGAATTCACTCCAAATAGATTTAGGAATATACATTCTTGAAGCAGCCGAGCACTTCTGTCCCTGGTACTCAAATGCTCCTCTGATTGCAGCTACTACCAAAGCATCCACATCCGCAGAATTATGTGCAAAAATAAAATCTTTTCCGCCTGTCTCTCCAACAATCCGGGGGTAATATTTCATACTTTTTAGATTATCTGAAATAACTTTCCACATATTTTGGAATACTGCAGTAGAACCTGTAAAATGGATTCCGGCAAGATTAGGATTGCTCATTGCAGGTGTACCCACTTGTCCGCCTGAACCGGGCACAAAATTAATTACACCTTTAGGCAATCCTGCTTCTTCAAATAATTTCATTAAATGATAAGCAGAATAAACTGCACTGGAAGCAGGCTTCCACAAAGTAACATTACCCACTATAACAGGGGCAGTCGGTAAATTTCCGGCAATGGAGGTGAAATTAAAAGGTGTAACTGCAAAAATATATCCTTCCAGCGGCCTGTATTCGGAACGATTCCACATACCGTATGGGGAATAGGGCTGTTCATCCATAATTTTATTCATGAAATAGGAATTGAATCTGTAAAAATCAATCAGCTCGCATGCAGAATCAATTTCAGCCTGATGCACAACCTTAGACTGACCCAGCATGGTTGCGGCATTTAAAGTCGATCTCCAGGAACCGGCAAGAAGATCCGCGGCTTTCAAGAAAACCGATACTCTTTGTTCCCACGGCATATCGGCCCATTCTTTTCTGGCATCAAGAGCGGCTTCAATTGCCATTTCAACTTCCTTTTTACCCGCTTTATGATATGTGCCAAGTATATGGCTGTGGTTATGCGGAATCCGCATCTGCTCGATATTGCCGGTTTTTATCTCTTCTCCCCCTATAATTAAAGGAACTTCTATCTGTTTGGACCTCAACTCCGCTAATTTCTTCTTTAATTCTTCGCGCTCCGGACTTCCCGGCTTGTATGTTTTAACGGGTTCATTTAAAGGCTGCGGGACCCTAAAATAAGCATTGGACATGAAAAACCTCTTTCGGAATTCTTTGAAAAATTAAGCAAAAATTAAAGGATTTGATCTATAGAATCAATTTATGAAAAAACTTAGGTTTTAAATAAGCTGCGGAGGTTGAAATGCTCATTATTTAAATATTATATTACAAGCCACAGTGTCAGTTATTTTATAAAAATCCATAATTTTAAATAAAAATTAAACTAAGGGTGTAAGTTATGTCAGCTAAAAACGCTAACACCATACCTCAATTATTCCAAATTCTTACCTCAGTGGAAAATGAAAAATATAATAAAGAATTTATGTTCTATAAATTTACAGATACGTATGAAGGCATCACATATGCTAAATTTAAAAGTGAGACCGAAAATTTTGCTTTGGGATTAATCTCACTGGGGATAGTAAATGGAGATAAAATAGCTTTAATTTCAGAAAACAGGCCGGAGTGGGTTTATTCCGATATGGCTGTACTCTCTTTAGGAGCAATTAATGTCCCTTTATTCCCTTCCTTCACTTCTGAAACAATAGCCTTTGTTCTTGAAAATTCTGAATCGAAAGGGGTAATTGTTTCGAATAAACTTTTACTGAATAAAATCCTGAAAATAAAATCAAATCTAGCCAGATTAAAATTTATAATTGTTATTAATGAAAAAGACATTACGGAAGAATCGGATAAAATATTTTCTTTCAAGCAGGTTCAGGAAAAGGGAGAAGCTCTGCTGAAAGAACATCCCGATTTTCTAAATGAGGAGATAAAAAAGGTAGATGAGAATGATATCTGCACTATTATATATACTTCCGGAACTACCGGTGAACCAAAAGGAGTAGTGTTAACACATAAGAATATCATGTCAAATGTTCATGCTGCGTTACAGGTATTCCCGATTACTGAAAATGATGTATGGCTTTCCTACCTTCCTCTCTGCCATACTTACGAAAGGATGGCCGGTTATTACGCCGCATTTACAGCAGGAAGCCAGGTTTACTATGCCGAGAGCATTGAGGCAGTTCCGAAAAATCTTCTCGAAGCACGGCCGACAATAATGACCAGCGTTCCTCGGCTGTTTGAAAGGTTTTACTCTAAAGTTATAAAAAATGTTGAAAGCCAATCACCTGGGAAACAAAAAATATTTTATAAGGCAGTTGAAACAGGAAAGGAATATGTTAAAGCCAGGAAACTTGGTAAACATCCGTTAGGATTGTCAATAAAAAATCAGCTATTCGATAAATTAGTTTTTAAAAAGATTAGGGAAAGAACAGGCGGAAGATTAAGATTTTTTGTATCCGGCGGAGCAGCCCTTGCCCAGGATCTAGGAGAATTTTTTGAGGTGCTGGGAATTACAATTCTAGAAGGTTACGGTTTAACTGAATCTTCACCCGTAATTGCAGGAAACAGAACAGATGACTATAAATTCGGCACAGTGGGAAAACCTTTGCCTGGAGTAGAAGTTAAAATTGCACCGGACGGTGAAATTCTGGCAAAAGGCCCGAATATTATGCAAGGTTATTACAAAAATAAAAAAGAAACTGAGGCTGTATTAAAGGATGGATGGCTTCATACCGGAGATATCGGCAGATTTGATTCCGATGGTTTTTTAATGATCACAGACCGCAAGAAACATCTATTGAAAACTTCTTCAGGCAAGTATGTGGCTCCTGCACCCATTGAAACTCTATTCCAATCATCAAAATATATTGACCAATTTGTACTAATCGGCGACCGCAGAACATACTTAAGCGCATTAATTGTTCCGGATTTTGAATCTCTCAGAGAATATGCGGATACTCATAAAATTCCTTACTCAAAAGTTGAAGATCTTACTAAAAAACCGGAAATCTATGAATTAATTGAGAAAGAAATGACGGTAATCCAGAAGAAGCTGGCAAATTATGAAAGGGTCCGGAAATTTACTCTTCTCGACCATACTTTCAGTCTTGAGAATGGAGAAATAACACCCAGCCTAAAAATCAGAAGGCAGTATGTTGAAGAAAGGTATAAACCATTAATCGAGGCAATGTATTCGGAAAATTAATACTCAGGGAAATAGTTTATTATTTTATTTTAATTAAATTCAGCTTATTGTTTTTCACAACAATATCAAACTTTTCATTATTTACTGTAAAATTTTTAAGGCTCAGTGATTTAACTTTTTTGGGAAGCATAGGATCATACTTTTGAACCAGTCCTGCTTCAGTTAATCTAAGTCCTGTATAGCCGAATATCACCTGTTGCAGAAATGAACCTGCTCCTGTTATAAAATTAACAGAATTGTTTGTATGGGTTTCTGCAAGAGCATTAAACGGCGGCCGAAGATATCCATATAAAGTATTACTTATAATTGCGTTAAACAGACTATCCATTCCTAACTCCGCAGCGATAATCGGAACAAAGTTGGTTCCCATCATTGCCCCGGCACCGCTTTCACCAAGACTTTTAACCGCATGATTAAGATTATTTCTTTTAGCATTATCACTCATTTCCATTTGAAGAGGATAAGTGAGGAGGTTTACTACACTTGACCACAATTCTGTAGCTCCTTCGCCGGCTTGTGCAGTCCCAAATGTAGGATGAAATTCTTCTTTTTCGTTATAGGGAATGTACATCTTGCTGCATGTCTCTTCCCATTTGGTATTTACGGGTTTGTTTAGAATTTTATTTACTTTCGATGCAATTTCAAGATTTATTTTAGCAATTGAATTTGTATATGTTTCATTGCTTACATCGATTAATCCTTCACTGACTGAAACAACCTTTCCTATTTCGTACCGGTCTTTCTCTTTATTATAATCAGCTCTGCTTGGCCAGAATTCGGCCGTTGCCTCAATTACTTTAGAACCATATTCACGCAGCCAGTTAGTGTCTTTGGTCGCAAGAAAATACTGCCATTGTGCAAGGGCAACATCTCCGACTATATGGTTTTCTTTTAAAGCATTCTGATAAGCAAAAAAAGGAGTGGTCTCATTCCCCAATTCATCAGATTCCCAGGGGTACATTGCCCCTGAATAATCATTTTTCTTCGCATTCTCTTTTGCGCTTTCAAGCACATCGTACCTGAACATAACAATTGACTTTGCCATTCCGGGATGCATAAATAAAAGAGGAGGGAACATGTATGTATCTGCATCCCAGAAAATATGTCCGTAATAACCCGATGTTGCCAGTCCCATTGGTGCGATGCTGAAATTTGTATTTTCATCAATGCTGCAGAGAAGATAAAAAATCATTGAACGGACAATTTGCTGAAGCTTATCATCTCCTTCAATAACAATATCTGTCTGCCAAAGCCGGTGCCATTCTTCTTTGTGTTCAGTGAATAATTGATTAAAACCCTTTTTTCTTGCCTCTCTGCAGATATTAACTGCTTCATCAACTATATTTTTCTTATCCTCTTTTTCGGAAAGTGCGGAGATAATTTTATAAAAAGTATATTTTTTATCTTTTTCTGCAATAAATTTTATTATAATTCCGGCTGACTTATTTTCTTTTGTATAACTAATCTGAGGATCAGCGATTTCACCTTCATAAAAGATTTCGGCAGCTAATGCAACTTTTGTGTGTCTTCCTTCAGTTTGAGAAAGA
>DAISZW010000240.1:0-4247 GCA_036824595.1 Ignavibacteriaceae bacterium | reverse complement strand
GCTGTATGAATTGCCCTGTTTCCGCCCTGCAGCCTTCCGTCGTAGCTTACCGTTGACTGAAGATATGATGCTAACCTGTAATCAAAATTTAATCTCCAGAAATAATTCTTCCCAATGAAATTTCCTCCGGTCAATTCAAACGGGAGAAAGTTTTCCGAGTTATTTGATATTAATTCATTTCTTTCAATTTCGATTCTTAATCTTCCGGATCCTGCTAGTGATAAAATAAATCTTAAAGCCTGGCCGTTCAAATCTATTATAGTGGGATTTTCCGGAAACTCGTCAGTGCTCCTTCCGACCTTAATCCTAAACCCTACTTCAATATTTCTCTCGGGGATGTACGAAAAATCGGTATTGATGTTATTGTCGCTGATTAATCTTTTCCTATTTGAATTCTGCGGTGCGTCTACATTGTCCGTCCGGTTTACGATATCAGTCTGATTACTTAATTCTTTAACCATTTTAAAGCGTATTCTTAAGCTTCTTTCCCTGTTATATGCTTTCTCTAATCCGCCGCTGTACTGGCTCATACTCTTCGTTTGAGTAAATCTTAAACGGAAAGAAAGCTCCCGGTTATTTTCAAACAAAAAGAGATCCTGCTGTAAAAAATTTGACCCGCGGATTGTCTTTTCAGGATTTTGAAATGCCGAAAAGTCAAGAAAATAAATTTTCTTATAATCTTCTTCACGACTGTTTTCCTCCACCCTCCAAAAAGTTTCAGTGGATAAAGGAGAAAGTAAAGCTGAAATCAATGAACTATTATTAAAGATTTTTGAAAAATAAATTTTCCATCTTGTACTTGTCTTGAGATCGATTACAGGAAAAAGTTCGTCGGTGGGCAAAGTTAGTTGTATGTATTCGCCGTCGTAGAGTGCAGGTTCGAATTCATTCTCCTCCGGAATTCCGTTATTATTAAGATCGCCGATATACCTGAAATTACCCTGGCCTTTTTCAACCTTTAAGAAAACTCTTTCAAACCGTGCGGATCTTTGTGTTGAAACTTCATAAAAAAGATCGCCGTTTACAGGTTCCCAAAAATTAAAATTAGTTTGGGAACGGACAAGGATTGTTTCATTATTTAAAAGTCCCGTGACCGCAAATTCTTTCTCGTACTTCTTTTTACGATAGGTAAAGTTGAATGTCGAATTTATTTCTTTAATCCCGCTGTATTTTAATTCATAAAATTGCGCGTATGAATTTGATTCTTTTAGCAGAATGCCGTTTAAAGGGAAAAAATCTTCTCTGAAAGAATATTTAAAAGAAAAATTGAAGCCTTCAAAATCAATCAGGCCGATGAACGGGTTTAGCTCATTAAACTTCAGGCTGCCGGTTAGGAGCGAATCTTTACCAATCAGCTTATCCCTTTTATTTTCGGCAAAAAATTCAATACCGGGCTTTAATTTCCAAAACTGGTAATATCCGATTCCTCTCTGCCGCGCCCATTTTGATTTTAATGAAATATTTTTTGATTCCACATAGTCGAAGTTATAATCGAATGAGTACGATTCTTTGTCCGAAAAGAGTAAGAAGTTGTTGTATCGATTCGAATTGAAGTCCTCTCCCCTTTTAAGGATTCCTATTGTTGAATTCAAATTCAATTCTTTGATGGGAATTAAAGCTGCTCCGAATTCCCTTAATTGTTCATCCTGTTCTTCTTCGGAGGAAAAGATGTTGTAGTTTCTAGTAAATTCTATCTCATTCAGCCTGTCGGGCGAAGTAAATTTTTTCTGTATAAATCTATCTTTGTAGGACAAACCGGCTTTACCTAAATTCAAATCCCCCAGTTTGATTTCTTTAGGATTCAATTTAAAGAAGATATTTGTTGCATGACCGTAATTATCCTTATCATCAAGTGAAGAGAAGCGGTTTTTATCCCACAGACTTCCTCCGTATTCCAAGTTAAGCTGAACATCTTCAAACGGATTTATATCCAATGCAATATTTCCGACCTGCTTTAGCTCCGGCAATGGAAGGAAAATTACCGGAAGATATCCGCCTTGTCCGATTCCCCTGAAAGTAAAAATGCCAAGACTTTCCCGGGTGTAATCTCCTTTCCCCTCTCCAATAAAGCTGAAATTTACATTATAGACTGCATTGGGATTCCCGGGATTATACCTGTAGTAAGAATACAGCTGCGAGTTGATTAAAGTATCTATTTTTTCGTAAGCACCTTTTCTAATTCCCAAAGAATCCGGTTCAGCGAGAAGTACTCCGCTTTTTGCGGCAAGGTTTCTGTTATCCCCTGCCGCACTGAGTGTATTTTTATCCTCCTCAGAAATGGAAATATCAATTGGCGCATCCTCGTTGTCCCCTTCTCTTAAATACTGGACTTTCACTCCAAGCTTCTCATTAAAAAAAGAAGACTGAACTCCGGTGCCAAAAAAATTCCTGGAAAATTTCCGGTCGGTATATTCGAAATCGACGGTTATTCTGCTGGCAGAAGTAATCAATCTTTGAGGCGTAAAGGTAAGTTCTGCATTGGAATATTCTATTACATAGTCGTTATTCTCTCCTCTTTTCATTTCAACACCATCGATGTAAACTCTTTCAGTTCCGGCAATAATTATAATTTCTCTTTCGTTGTTTATGCCGCTAAGCCTGTAGGGACCCTGCACTCCGTCAATACCATTAAAAAAGTTTGTATGAAATTTACCGCGTGAACCTGCGATGGAAATGTAAGCTTCGTGCGAATTATAACCTGCCTTGCCGGCAGGCAGGTTAAACTCTCCCAATAGTCCTTGAAGTTTCCGGTTAATATATCCGAATTCTCCAATCCGGTGCTGGAGCTCATAGTCGCCGAAAGTTCCCGCAGCATTCGGATGCCTGATCTGAATGAATACTTTATCAAGCTCTTCGAGACGTTCCGTGTTTCCTTCGGGCTGTATCGGGGTATTCTCATCAGTCAATGCAGCTACGACTTCAATGTCATCGGAAAGCCGTCCCGAAAGCTGAAGCCGTAATCCGCTGTTAAGCGAAAAATCTTTATTTGTACCGATTGTAAAACCGCGGACTAAAGTTCCGCTCTTTTCAATATTTCTGCCGAAAATTGATTCGGGTGTAAAGAGAGTTTCTTCAGGTTCTGCTACTTTTACCGTATCACCGGATCTTTCATCATACTTTATAACCAGGCTTCTATGCTTATATTCTTTCTGCAAAGGAATTTTAAATGTTAAGTAAGATACAAACAAGGTATCGAATATTGAGTACGGCAGAGAATCTGAAAGAACAAAAGTACCGGCTTCATACGAAAATTTATAATCACCTTTAGATAAAAGAGAATCCCTTAATATTATTGTCTCGGTAAAAGGAACAATAGACAGATGTGAAATTGAATAAGAGTTGTTGAGATTAATGGGAATTGTATCTGTAACTATTTTTGAATAATAATCTTGCTGTGCAACCAGTAATTGCTGCACAAACAGAAAGACTGTTGATATCAGGAATAATTTTAATTTTCCCAAAAGTTTGGATTCCATCCCCGATATAATCGGGACAAAAGTGAAGATTTTTGATTTGCCAATCTAAATTCACATGCCCGATTTATCAAGTCTATATTATTTACTAAGCGTAATTACAAAATCTGCGGAAATCATAAGAGTTAAAATAATCATTTATATAAACTCACACCCACATGGACAAGTTTATACTATTTTCATATGGTAGTACTAAGAATATATAATTAAATTACTCATGGAATTAGGGCTCCACAAATGAATGCTACGGTTATTTACAGTAAAACACTCAGGAAGTTGAAGAATTCTAGTCAATCATTTCGTAAAGAAATCCGTGAAAAACTCCAGAGTGCAAATATCAAAATTGAAAATTTTATTTTAGAAGGGGAAGAAATTAAAACAAAATGCCGGGATTTAAGCAAATCGGATTTTGATTTTATAGTAGCTGCAGGCGGCGACGGTACAATAAGCAGTATTGCATCAGTATTAATTGGGAAGGATATTCCGCTCGGAGTGTTACCTCTCGGAACTTTTAATCATTTTGCAAAAGATATGAATCTTCCTTTGAACATTGATGATGCACTGAATGTTATCATTAACGGAAAAGTACAAAAGATTGATGCCGGAAAAGTAAATGAACACTACTTTATCAATAATTCATCTATCGGTTTATACCCGAGAATGGTGAGGCATAGAAAGGCCGACCAAAAAAGATTGGGAGGAAATAAATGGCTGGCGGAAAACTTCTTACAAAAAGCGGGACAACGAATGGATAAGACACCAGGATTAAATGTT
>DAISZW010000239.1:0-4250 GCA_036824595.1 Ignavibacteriaceae bacterium | reverse complement strand
CAGAGAAGATTCTTAACTCTCTTCCTTTAGTGGAGCATAAGCTGATTTCATTTGACCTGAAAGAGCTTATCCCTTATTCAGGATTTTCAAGGCTGTTTGAAAAGAATCCCAATTAATGTTAACTTGGCCTTAAGTTAATTATTTTTAATAGGTTATTTATCAATTATTTCAAAAATAATTTTCTGAATTGCTCCGGAAATTAAATGAATTCTGCTGAGAAATCCCCGTCTTCCGTTGTCTCTTCCCTTCAGGTGCTGTTTGAAAATATAAAGTCCGCTGCCGAAATACTTAAAGGAGTTGCCAATGTTACTCCCGTTATGTCTTCAAGAACACTGAACAAAATTACATGGGCGAAAGTTTTTTTGAAGTGCGAGAATTTCCAGCGCATAGGAGCATTTAAATTCCGGGGGGCTTATTATGCAATTTCCAGATTAGCTGAAGAACAGAAATCAAAAGGAGTAATTACTTATTCCTCGGGTAATCATGCCCAGGCAGTAGCCTTAGCAGGCAATTTATTGAATACTAAAACGACAATCGTAATGCCTGAAAATGCACCGCTTGTGAAAAAAGAAGCAACAATAGGTTTAGGTGCAAATGTGGTGGAGTATAATCCGCAAAGAGAAAAAAGAGAAGAAGTTGCAAAGAAAATTCAGGAACAGGAGGGTTCAACATTAATTCCTCCTTTCGATCATGAAGATGTAATTGCAGGACAGGGAACAGCAGCCTTTGAATTTTTAAAAGAAGTTAACCGGCTTGATTATCTGCTCGTACCCTGCGGAGGCGGAGGCCTTTTAAGCGGTTCTGCAATAGCAGTGAAAAGCTTGATGCCTGGCTGCAAAGTAATTGGAATTGAACCGGAACTTGCGGATGATGCTACAAGATCATTTAACACTAAGGTGCTGCATACCGTAAATAATCCGCAGACAATTGCCGACGGCACACGAACATCTTCACTGGGAAAAATAACTTTCCCATTAATTCTGGAATATGTTGACGATATGAGAACGGTTTCTGAGAATGCAATTATTGATGCTCTTAAATTTTTGTTTTTCAGGATGAAACTAGTTGTTGAACCTTCGGGAGCATTAGGAATTGCTGCTTTGCTGAGCGGTGCCGTTAAAGCACAAGGAAGAGTCGGTGTTATAATCAGCGGGGGGAACATCGATCCCCAGACTATGAATTTGATTTTTAACAGCAACAGGGAGAAGCCATGAAGTATAATTTTACCAGAATCCTGCTAGTGGTTAGCTTCTTTTTTGTTTTTTATAAAATACTTCCCGCCCAGGATACTGAAAGAGCTATCTATGCTGAAATATCGGTTCCGGCCAAACTAGAGGAAGTCTGGGAAGCATGGACTACCGAATCAGGCATAAAATCTTTTTTTGCGCCTGCCTGCCATGTTGACCTTAGGATTAAAGGACCATATGAAATGTACTTTAACCAATCTGCTGAAGTCGGTAAAAGAGGGGGGGAAGGGAATATTATTCTTGCATATGAAACAAATAAAATGATTTCATTTACCTGGAATGCTCCTCCCACTATTCCTGCAGTGAGACATCAGTTAACACATGTAACTGTGAGGTTTGAGGAGCAGGATGATAATACTATAAAAGTTACATTAAATCATGACGGGTGGGGGGAAGGAGAAGATTGGGATAAAGCATTTAACTATTTTGACAGAGCATGGAACAGGATCGTGCTGCCGATGCTGAAATACCGCTTTGAAAACGGGCCTATAAACTGGAAAAATCCTCCCCGAATCGAATAACCAATTTATATTGTTAATCAAATGCGTTTATATAATGATTAATTAACGGCGACTGGCCGAATCTTTTAAGAACAGTTACCACATCGAAGCGGCAGGAGATTTCGGTAATTTCTTTCTCAAACAGATATGCGGCTGCCATTCTTTTAATCTGCTTCATTTTATTTTTTGTAATTGAATATTCCGGCTCGCCATATTCCAGATTTTTTTTCGATTTCACTTCAACAAACACTGTGTACCCTGTTTCAGGGTCTTTTGCAATTATATCAATCTCACCTTTACCATATGTATAGTTCCTGAGTAGAATTTCATATCCTTTGGAGATTAGCAGCGCAGCGGCTAGATCCTCCCCCTCTTTCCCGAAATCTTTTGATGAGATGCTCATTAATCTTCCGGAGGTTCCATCTCGAACTCAAATTCAGGTTCATTTTCGGCCGCAAAAATCTTTGCAAGAAAACTTTTTCTATGCAAAACACAAGCACCATAAAGTTTTAGTGCTTCAATATGCTCATGAGTTGCATAGCCTTTATTCTTTGACCAAAGATAGTTCGGAAAATAGTGACACAATCTTTTCATTATCCTATCCCTTGCGACCTTGGCGATTATAGAAGCCGCCCCGACTACAAATGATTTTTCGTCGCCGTCTATAATCGGTACGGCAGGTATCTCACTATAAAAAATTTTGTTCCCATCAACTAGAATAAGATCGGGCCTGACATTGAGTCTTTTAATGGAGATTGACATTGCAAGAAGGGAAGCCTGTAAAATATTAATGCGGTCAATCTTTGTGTGTGAAACCGATGCGACCGAATAAGAGATACATTTCTGAAGGATTTTGGGAAGGAGTTTCTCCCGCTCCTTTTCAGTAAGCAGCTTTGAATCTTTAACTCCCCTTATATAAACTTTCGGCGGAAAAATTACAGAAGCAGCGACTACGGGTCCGGCTAAAGGGCCTCTTCCGGCTTCATCCGTGCCGGCTATTAATTTTACTTTATCCGAAAGAAACGAATTATCAAATGCTATCATTTTCCAAAATAGACTGCAGCTAATCCAAAAGCCATTTCTAATTTTAAAATATTACTTAACTTATGCAAGTTTTTTAAAGAATGATTTTCATTTAAAGATTTTAAAAAATAAACGAGAATGGGATCTATTATCACAGCTGCAATAATTGTAAATTCTATTTTATAGTAGCCTAGAATAAACGGAAAAAAAGTTAAAACAATCAAAGCGCATATAAAACTATTTATTAATTTTTTCGATTTCGGAATTCCATACTTGCCGGGGTAGGTTAAGACTCCCTCTTTTTTATCGCCTTCGAGATCTTCAATAGCTTTAAGAATCTCTCTCGAAAAATTAATTAAAAAAGCCAGCAGTGCAGGAAAAACTGCAGCCATGATATTATTTACAGCAACACCGCCGTATATAAATGCAAGTCCGGTTAGAAAGGCAATGATAAAATTCCCAGCTAATATTACTCTCTTCAGTTTATAAGAATAAAGGAATAACAAGTTCGCAGTTATTAAAACTATTAAGAAGGCAAAAACATTTATATAGCTTGATAAAAATAAACTGGCAGTAAATAAAACCATATAAATTGCGGCTGCCTCACTTTGCTTAATTAACCCGCTTGCCACTGGTCTTTGCGGACGATTAATCCTGTCTATTTTAACATCAAAATAATCGTTAATAACATAGCCTGCTGATGCAGCAAATGAGCCGGTGAAGGCAGCAAACAGCATTATTTTAATTCCGTTGTGTTGCCAAAAAAAAGATTTATCTTCAATTGAAATTAAAACAGCCACGATTATGGAAAAAAAAGTAATTAAAAAATTCCAAGGCCTGATTAATTTTATTACTGCTGATACTTTTTCAGGAAAATTCATCTGCGAAATGGATTCTGTAAATAGATAAATTTGAGAATTAATTAAGTTCTCACCCCAATTATAATAAATTACCAAGTGTGATAAGCAATAAATATATCTAAAAAGATTTTTTTATAATTTTTGATTTAGTTAATCACTTTCCTTTTTTAACATCAATCAGGAGATCTTATGAATAATTCTTATAAAACCTTTTTATCTCTTATCTTATTTTTATTTGCTGCGTTTTCCATTCATGCCCAGGGGCAAATGCCTCCTGCTGCCTCATTTACTTCCGATCTTCAAGGCACACTGGATTATGTTCAAAACCAGGTTATTCAGCTTGCAGAAGCAATGCCTGAAGAGAAATACAGCTGGAGACCTTCGGAAGGGGTCCGTTCCGTCAGTGAAGTTTTTATGCATATTGGCGGCGGCAATTACTTTCTTTTATCTATGATCGGCAGCCCGATGCCGGAAGACTTCAAACCTGAAATGGAAAAGACGGTGACTAAAAAATCCGACGTGATTGCCTTCTTAAAAAAGTCTTATGAGGATACCAAAAACTTTATTGGTAAAATCAAAGAAGAGGATTTGGAAAAAGATGTAGATTTCTTCGGGAATAA
>DAISZW010000077.1:0-14821 GCA_036824595.1 Ignavibacteriaceae bacterium | reverse complement strand
CCGAGAGATCTTCAATCCGATCTCCCAAAGCTGAAAGACTGGAATCCTGACGGAATAATAACAAGACATTTGCAATCGTTAAAACAACTTTTGAAATTAAATATCCCTACAATAATGGTTCCACACAATCCAGAAAAATATCCCAACATGACCGTGGTAAAAACCGATGGGGAAAGCATCAGCAGGATGGCTTCGGATCATCTCATCAGTAAAGGCTTCTGTAACTTTGGATTCTGCGGATATTATGATCTCCCCTGGTCTATAGAAAGACAAAAATATTTTAAGGAATTTATCGGCAGGAAAAAATATTCTGTCTCAAATTTCATTCAGCCCAAATCGCCTTCATTAAGAAAATGGGAAAAGGAGCAGGTATTAATGGCAGAATGGCTGAGAAATTTACCGAAGCCGGTAGGCATAATGGCCTGCAATGACGACAGAGCGCAGCAGGTCATTGAAGCTTGCAAGGTTGCGGAACTCCGTGTGCCTGATGATGTTGGAGTAATCGGAGTTGATAATGATGATTTGATATGCGATTTGTGCGATCCTCCATTAACCAGCATCGCTCTTAATGTTGAAAAAGCCGGTTACGAAGCGGCTGAACTGCTGCACAAAATGATGAATACTAAAAAGAAAATAACTGAAGATATTATCATCAAACCGACTCATGTAAGAATCAGGTATTCGACAGATATAATTGCCACGGATGATGGCGAGTTAGGAAAAGCAATAAGTTTTATCCGGCAGAACTTCCGTCACAGCATTCGCGTTTCCGATGTGGTAAAAGCAACTGCCATTTCACGCAGAACTCTTGAGCAGCGCTTCAAGGAAAAACTGAACCGTTCTATTAATTCTGAAATTAGACACATAAGAATTGAACATATCTGCAGCTTACTTGTGGAAACTGATTTAAGTATTTCTGAAATTGCTTACGGACTCGAATTCAGCAGCCTGGAGCATATATCACGTTATTTTCATAAAGAAACGGGTAAAAGCTTAAGAGAATTTAGAAAACTGAAGGTATGAAAGTCTCCTTTAAGTAATAAAGCAAACCTAGAAACTTGAACCCCAACTTCTTAATTATCCAGATTATATTTGGACTCTGCCTTAGTTATGGTAAATGGAAAATGGTAAACGGAAGAAGAAAATTAGAATTTGGAGCTGGCGAAGGGACTTGAACCCCCAACCTATTGATTACAAATCAATTGCTCTACCATTGAGCTACGCCAGCATTTTTACACTATTTTGAGCTCCAAAACTAATGTTATTTATTTTCCTTTTCAATGCAGTTTACATAAGTTATTAAAAATAATAGATGAAAATTTGATAAAAGGAATAAAAAATATTTATATCTTTTATAACTTTGTCATTGATCATATTTACAGCTTAAACTATGGTTCCAAAACAGATAAAAATAAAAAAAGGGAAGTTATTCATTAAATGGGATGACGATTCCGAAAGCTTAATAGATTTAAAATACCTGCGGAATGAATGTCCTTGTGCAAACTGTAAAGGTGAAACCATCTTGCTAAAAACTTACAGACCGGCCAAACCTTCTGCGGAAAATCCGGATATGTATTCAATAAAAGAGATCCGGACTGTCGGGGGGTATGCTGTTCAAATATTCTGGAAAGACGGCCACGGCACCGGAATCTACACATGGGATTATTTAAAGAAATTAGACGAAGAACAATCGAGCGGAAATGCTCAAAACTATTCTTCTTTAATTTAAATTATGCTTACTAAAAAAGGATTTAATTATTACGCATCGCTTCTTAAGAAGAAATACCGTTCCGAAGAGAAAAAATTTTTAGTTGAAGGGAAACGAATTGTTGAAGAAGGTCTTTCAAGTTCTTTCTGGCTGGAAAAACTTCAAGTAATTTTTATTACAAATGAATTCATGGACAAAGAGAAGGATTGGCTGGATTCATTTTTTAAAGAAAAAAATTCTAAAAATAAAATTACAATACTTAAAAATTCAGAATTCAAAAAACTTTCGGATACCGTTAATCCGCAAGGCATAATTGCCGTTTTTAAAATGGCGGAACCGGAAAAATTTTCAGCTCCTTCAAAACAATTGGTCTGCCTGGAAAATATATCCGATCCAGGAAATGTCGGAACCATAATAAGAAACTGCGATTGGTTCGATGCAAATGAAATTATACTGGGAGAAGGATGTGCAGACATCTACAATCCTAAAACAATACGTGCAAGTGCGGGTTCAATATTTCATGTAAAATTCTTTAATGAAATAAACCACATTAAATTTCTTTTAGAATTGAAAGATTCGGATTACAATATTATTACCGCTGACCTTAAAGGGAAAAATATTTATTCTTTTAGAAAACCGGAAAAATTCGTAATTGTATTTTCGAATGAAGCAAACGGACCGTCAAATGAACTTTTGGAAATTACCGATGAAGTTATAGCTGTCCCGAAAAAAGGATCGGCAGAATCACTAAACGTCTCGAGTGCATCCGCAGTAATTTTAAGCGAGCTTTTTAAAAATTAGATCTGACCTGTCTCTTATTTTAAAAGAATCATTTTCTTAACCGAGGTAAAATTATCGGCAGATAACCGATAAAAATATGTCCCGGAGTTTACAAGGATTCCTGAATTATCTTCACCGCTCCATTTTATAGAATAGGAACCTGCCTGCTTATTTTCATCCAGTAGTGTTTTAATTTCGTTTCCAAGTATATCAAATATTTTAAGTTTTACATCCGAGGATTTCTTTAAACGGAAAATAATCTCGGTAGAAGGATTAAAAGGATTGGGATAATTCTGGTACAGGGCAAATTCTTCCGGAGAAAGCCGTACCGATACAATGCTGCTGTATGTGAATCTGCCATCAAAATCTATCTGTTTTAATCTATAAAAAATTTCGTAAGCTGAAATTCTGCTCACATTATTCAGATAACTATAGCTATGTTTTTCAATCGATGTACCATGCCCCTCTTTGAAAGCTATTAATTGCCATTCTCCAGCCGAGGTATTCTCATTTAATTTTCTTTCAATTTCAAAACCCCTGTTATTATTTTCCGATGCAGTTTCCCAATTTAGCAATACATTGCCATCAATTAGAGCAGCAGTAAAACTTGTAAGCTCAACCGGCAAAGGCTGAGGAGCTGCAGTTATATTATCAATGCCTAATTGTGCAACAATAGGATCTCCCTGGTAGCCTCCCGTTACACTATGCAATAACCGGAGTTGGGTAACATTATTTAATGTATTGTTAACGTTGTTTCCACCAGCCAAATCCATTGGTTGAATAGAAAAATTTGCGGTTACCCAGCCACTGTTTGCCGGTATAGGTTCTGCATTAATTGTCCAGAAATTTCCCCCTGAACCTACAAAAGCTAAACGCAGAAGGAGATCAGTTGTACCAAAATTATTTACATGCATGCTAATTACCGTCACGCCTGCGGCAATGTAATTCCCTGTCCACTGTGAGTTATTAAAAGTTATAAACATGCTACCCGGTCCACTTCCTCCGGTCGAAGTTACCTGCAAAAAATAATCATCATCTCCATTAGGACCTCCCCCGGAAATATTGATGGGCGGGTTGGGATTTGGACCCCCGCTTATCCAGCCTTGAGTTGTGCTGTCGGAAAAGTTATCCCATTGATTTGCTTCAACTGCTCTTAAATTTCTTGCAGTGAGAAGAATCATAAAAAGGATAAATATGAAATGGCAAATAATTTTCATTTTAAAATTCCTTTTCAAATGGAAAACAATGCAGTTTAGTTATTAGTAGTGCAAAAGTATTGAAAGGTGACACTTGAGCTGTAGAACCTTCGAGGGTTACTCATCGCAAAACACAAAGCTAACCTCGAAGGTTTTTCCCTTATCTGATCAGCATCATTTTTTTTGAGTTTGTGAAGGAACCGGCATCCAATTTATAAAAATAAATGCCGCTGCTAACCGGTTCATTAAAGTTATTATCCCCGTTCCATGCTGCCTTATATCTTCCATTTTCCTTTTCTTCATTTACTAAAGTCTTCACTTCCCTTCCGAGGATATCAAAAACTTTTAAAATAACTTGAGAAGGATTAACAATCTGAAATATAATTTCAGTTGAAGGATTGAATGGATTGGGATAGTTCTGACCGAGATAATATTCTGTAACTAGATTTTCTTCAGGAATTTTTATTCCGGAAAGTATATCAGGTTCCGGAGTTGGAAGTTTTACGGTTGTATAAATATGAAATTCCCCCGGCTCCAGAGGAATAAGCGCTTGTGTGTCGGAAATATCTATACTGTCACCGCTGAAGTAATCATACCAGATACCGGTATTTTGAAAAACAGGGTTCATTTCAATCGGCAGGACATTAAAGTTGCCGATTATAGTTACATTCATGGAAGGATGAGTTATATTTATTCTTTTGCCGGCTCCGCTAAAACTTGTGGTAAAAGCAGCACTGCGGAACGCATCATAGTTTTTCTTCAGATTAATTAAAGCGGAAAATACTTTGTAAAGATTTTTTCTAGCGGGAATATCAATGTAATCCCATCGTATAGGCTTGTTGCATACTCTGCATGGATTATCAATTGAAACATCATAGCCGAGCTCACCGAACTGCCAGAACATTTTCGGTCCCGGTATAGTGAAGAAAAATGCGGCGGCTAATTTTATTCTTTTAAGGGCAGTGCCTAAATCTTTAACATTATAATTCTCAGTAGAATTGCCGTATTGAAGATTTTTGTACATCAATCTTTCTTCGTCGTGACTCTCCATGTAAGTAATAAGATGCGGATTGCTCCATCCTCTTGCCTTATATGACGCCCATGAAAAATCTGAATTAGTCAGCCAGCCCATAGTTGCTTCATTATAATTATAATTCATATTTCCCCAAAGCATCATTCCGTAATTTGAAAGGACAATTTCTTCATTGTTGGCAGCAAAATGTTCTAAGATTACATAAAAAGTAGAATCGATTTCCCAGATCTTGTCGGCCATTCTTTTTAAAAGATTAATTCGCGACTGATCATACTGCCCCCACAGATCAACATTGCTGCCACTGTTTGTCTGTGTAAAGCCTTTGGAAAGATCGAATCTGAATCCATCGACTTTGTATTCGGTAATCCAATATTTATTTACTCTATCTACATAATATTTTGTTGCATTGCTTTCATGGTTTATATCATTAAATACATTGAAGGGATGCCTTGCTACCGGATTCAGCCAGGGATTATTTGCAGCAGGTCTGTTGTTAGCGGAATCCCAGTACAGTCTTGCTAGAGGAGAAGGATTGTCTATCTGGTTCAATACAATATCAAGAATTACAGCAATCCCATTCTGATGGCATATATCGATAAAACTTTTTAAGTCGTTTTTTGTACCGTAATATTTATCGGGTGCCAAATGAAAAGTAGGATTATATCCCCAGCTTTCATTCCCGCTGAATTCCATCACCGGCATTAATTCGATTGCATTTACTCCAAGAGTTTTTAGATAAGATAAAGTATCTATAAGAGTTTGATAGTTATGGGTAGAAACAAAATCCCTGATCAGCAATTCATAAATTACAAGATCGGTTTTTGCCGGTCGCTCAAAATCCGCAGCCTGCCATTCATAAGGAGTCTGATCGGTTTGAAGAACAGATACAATTTCGGAAGTTTTCTGATCCGGATAAGGTTTAAGATCGGGATAAGTATCACTGCTTATGAACTCATCGCCGGAAGGATCAAGAATTTTTTCAGTATACGGATCAGCAATACGCAAACTGCCGTCAACTAAATATTGAAAAGCAGCTTCTTCACCGGGATTTAAATTATTAATTGTTAACCACCAAAGGGCATTATTTGCATCAATTTGGTGGCGCTTCATAAAATAAGCAGTATCAACTTTCCAATCGTTAAAATCCCCGAGCACATAAACGAAATTTTTATATGGGGCAAACAAGGCCAATGTTACAGTTGTACTGTTTATATAATTAATTCCATGCTCTAATCCTTGGGAAAAAGGTAAATCATCTACTTCCGGATTTATCATTACAGCGAATTCCGCAGTATCAGAAATTCCTGATGTGTCAATACCTACAGCTTTAAAATAATTTATTCCTGTGGATTGGCCTTCAGTAATAAATTGATAATTGAGAGTGTTCTCTGTAGTCTGACTAATTTGGACATCGTTCAAAAAAAGAGTTAATAAATCGATCTTTGTCCCGATCTCCACCGCTGAAATCTGAACATTAATGGTATCATCCTGATCGGCAAAGGCCGGAGATCTAAGCGGATCTCCGTATAGGTTGGAAATTTCCGGGCTAACGGCCAGAACATTCAGTCCGGGTTCATAGAGATCCATAAATATATCCGCTCCGCCTTCAGCGCGTCCGCTTCTGCTGCCATCGGAATTTCTGAAAACAAAAGCCAGCTTTAAAATATGCTCGGAAGAAGGGATAGCACCCAGCCCCTGATGGTTATTGCTGTAATATATTCTCGGTTTGCCGATTACTAAATGGTAATGATCTTCACTGTCGCGTGTCAGTTTAATATCGGAATAATTCTCTCCCCAATCTGCCATAACGTATTTCCAGTCGCTTGGGGCTGTACTCGAATCGGTTAGAACTCCTGTATGAGCATATACATCTCCTGTAAATCCTTCAAGCCCGGCATCTCCTTGTGTCGCATCGAAATAAATAATTATTGAATCATTCTCGGTTGCATATTCCGGAACTGATGTTACCTGCGGAAAATTTGAATTGCAGATTACCGCTGTTAATAACACAAGAAAATATTTTTTCATACAATCTCTTTTTTTACTTTAATGAAGGTTCATCGTATTATAATATAAAAATGAACTGGTGAAAACTACTACCCGAATAGAGTAATTTGAATGATTAATAGTGAAGGATACCTACATTAAATGATTGTATTAATTGATTCCATTGACAGCCGGTTTGCCCGCTTCTATCCATGCCGAATAAATTAGTGAGGCAAGATTACAGGAAGCAGCTTGGAATTGAACTGCGGTGATATATTTTGTTTTAAACCAGAATAATCTATAGTAGTCTGCACTTTCCCGTGATCCGCTTTGTTGAAATGCAAAATTGTCTGCAGAGAATAATAAATCGGAAAAAGAATTTGCGGCGGTTATGTAGTCAAAAATAAAATCCAATGGATTTGGCACATACCTTATAATACATGAATCAAATGAATCATTTAAATCATCCAGATACATATCAATCATTTTACTTTCATAGCGGTAGTGAATTCCTTCCTGCCCGCTCAACTGACCGTCGTAATCAATAATAGTATGCATCGGCTGATGGCCGTCTTGAACATAATGCGCCAGATCGGAAATATACCTAAGCAGTAACTCCTTGTTTTTTTCTTTAAAAGCCTTTACAAGTTTTTCAAAAGTTTCCAAAGTAATCCAGGGTAAAATTCCCATTGCAAGGACTGTACTGTCGCCGTAAATCTTTATAAGCTCTTCCCTTTCTTTAATCATCATTCCCTGCCGGAATTCTTTATAGAAATCAATATCTATATAATGTTTCGGCCCTTCAGATTCATCAAAGTCCCTCCTCTTATCAGGATCGATTGATCTGTTCATTAGAAGTTCTTTCCAATCTTTAAAAACGTTTAGTTCAGCAGGAAGGGTTTCAATTGATTTTCTTGTAATTAATTTATGTCCTTCTTCTCCCCAGGGAAATGAATTAATAGTCAGCGATAAAAATAATAAAAGAATAAACTGCAGCTTATTTTTCATTCGATTTCTTGCCGGTAATTTGCACAACAATATTTCTATTCCTTGATCGGTTATCGAAGTCGATTAAGATAATTTGCTGCCAGGTACCGAGCAGCAGTTTTCCTTTAGAGAAAGGGACCGTGAATGATGCGCCCTGCAGCGCCGCCCTGATATGCGCATAACCGTTTCCGTCATGCCATGTATTATCATGATGATAGCTTTTATTTGAAGGAACTAATTTTTCAAAGAAATCGGGATAATCTTTTAATAAACCGGGTTCATATTCAATTGTAGTAATTCCTGCAGTTGATCCTCCTGCAAAAACAAGCACACTTCCCTCCGAGAAGCCTGATGAATAAACCTTTTGCTGGATTTCGTTAGTAATATCAATTATATCGGTATTCCCTTTGGTTTTAATACTAATGGAATGTGTTTCAATAGTCATGGATTACCTCAAATTAAGCAAAAAAGTGGAAAAATTTTCTAAATCTAAGTTAAATTTAATAAATTGAAGCTAATATTTTAATTCAAATTTACAGAAGGAACTTTATGCTCACAAAAGATTATATAGGTATAGATGAAAAATACGGTGCACATAATTACCATCCTTTAGATGTTGTTATCCAAAAAGCCGAAGGTGTTTGGGTGTATGATGTTGAAGGGAAAAAATATCTAGACTGTCTTGCCGCTTATTCTGCTGTAAACCAGGGACATTGCCATCCAAGAATAATAAGTAAATTGAAAGAACAGGCTGAAAAGGTTACTCTTACTTCAAGAGCATTCAGGAACGACCAGCTTCCATTATTATGCAAAGAACTTTGTGAACTGACAGGGTATCAAATGGTTCTCCCGATGAATTCAGGAGCGGAAGCCGTTGAGACAGCACTGAAAGCAGCAAGAAAATGGGGCTACCAGTTTAAAGGAATAAAGGAGAACAGTGCAGAGATTATTGCATGCAACAATAATTTTGCCGGAAGAACAATCACGATTATAAGCTTTTCAACTGAAGAACAGTACCGCAGCGGTTTTAGTCCTTATACTCCGGGATTTAAACTTGTTCCTTTCGGGGATTTAAATTCATTGGAAAAGTCAATTACAAAGAACACTGCAGCTTTTATTGTCGAACCCGTGCAGGGAGAAGGAGGAGTAATTGTTCCGCCGCCGGGATATTTAAAAAATGCATATGAACTCTGTAAAAAGAATAACGTCCTTTTTATTGCAGATGAAATTCAAACAGGACTCGGCCGGACAGGTAAATTATTTGCCTACGAGTATGAAGGAATCAAACCGGATGTTTTAATAATCGGTAAAGCCTTATCCGGAGGATGCTATCCTGTATCGGCAGTATTATCAAATAAAGAAATACTCGGAGTTTTTAAACCCGGAGACCACGGATCGACATTCGGCGGCAATCCTCTTGGGGCAGCAATCGCGCGTGAAAGTTTGAAAGTGATAATTGAGGAAAATCTTGTCGAAAATTCGTGTAATATGGGAGAATACTTTCAAGAGAAATTAAAGGCCGTAAGATCAAAACATGTCAAAGAAGTGAGAGGCAAAGGATTGTTTATCGGGGTAGAGTTAAAGCCGGAAGCAAAAGGCGCCCGCCGTTTCTGCGAAAGTTTAATGAATAAAGGAATTTTATGTAAAGAAACGCATGAAAATGTGATTAGATTTGCTCCTCCTCTTATAATTAAAAAAGAGGAAATTGACTGGGCTTTGGAAAGAGTTGAAGAAACTCTGATGATGGAATAAAATAATAATATTGAAGGCCGGAGAATTTAACCGGCCTTTCTCAAGCTTCAAATCCAAAGCTCGGTATTTTTCTTTAATGCTTCCCAGGTAGCTTCAAAAGCTTTTTTCAAATCATTCAATTTATCACATGCCCGGGATAGATCCTTATTTTTCCCTGAGATCTCTACTGCCAGTGCCTGTTCCCCAACTTTCAGTGCTCCAATGGAAAGACTTGCTCCTTTAATTGTATGAGCCTCATTAATTACATGCTGAATATCTTTAAGTGCAATATGATTGTCTAACTTCTGAATCCTTATCTCGACATCCGTAAAATAACTTTCCAGCAGCTCTTTTTGGAAATCCTTATCGCCTATGCTTATTTTTTCAAAATGTTCATAATCAAAAATATCGCTGCCGGGAATATCTGTTTCCGGTCTTTTAATTGAAAGGGCAGTGTTAATATTTGCCCATTTATCCAGAATACTAATCAGCTGAGTCGCAATAATCGGTTTTGAGATATAATCGCTCATTCCGGCCGAAAGACATTTTTCCTTATCGCCTCTTAGTGCATGTGCGGTTATTGCAATAATCGGAATTTTATTTATTTCGTTCTGTATACTCCGTATTTCTTGTGTTGCAGTATATCCATCCATTTCGGGCATCTGGATATCCATAAGGACCATCGAATAATTTCCATCTTTTACTGCCTCAACTGCTTCTCTTCCGTTACTGACTGCGTCTACCATGTATCCGGCAGTATTTAATATTTTTATTGCTACTTTTTGGTTTATAAGATTATCTTCCGCTAGAAGAATTTTGAAATTAGATCTTTGGTTTTTTAGAAAATCTGATGACTCATCATTAATTATAATCTGCGTTTTTTGTAATTCGAATATATTTTTCATATTATTTTCTTCCAGAGGCTGCTCCAATTTCTTTTGAGGTTTAAGATTTATCGAAAAAATAAATTTGGTTCCTTTTTTTTCTTCACTCTCGACGGAAATTTCACCGCCCATCATAGAAATGAATTCTTTGCTTATTGTAAGTCCGAGCCCTGTTCCGCTGTGCTTTTTATCGGAAGAATCACCAATCTGTGAATACCGTTTAAATATACTCACTAATTCACTTTTGGGAATTCCGATCCCCGTGTCTTCAACCGAAGCGCAAATAGAAATAAATTCGTCTGTTTTTTCTTTTAGTTTAATCCGGGCGGAAACCGTCCCCTTCCCGGTAAACTTGATTGCATTCCCCAGCAGATTAATGAAGATTTGTTTTATCCTTAAACCGTCCCCGATAAGTTTTGTAGGCACGTCTTCCGCTATATCTGTAAAAATCTTTAATCCTTTTTCATTTGCTTTATTTTTTACAATGGAAACCGATTCATTTAACACTGCTGCAAGATCGAATTCCGTTTCCTGCAGTTCCATCTTCCCGGATTCAATTTTAGAAATGTCGAGGATGTTATTGATTATATTCAGCAGCAGTTCGGCTGATATTTTTGCATCCGATACAAACTGTTTCAGCTCTTTATTATTCTTATAAGAATCACTTTCAATTAAATTTAGCAATCCAAGAACTCCATTTACCGGGGTTCTTAATTCATGGCTCATATCTGCAAGGAACTGGCTTTTAATTGAACTTGCTTTCATGGCGTCTTTTGCCAGCTGATCCGATTTTCTTTTTTCTTCTCTTAAAGCAATTTCTGCTTTTTTTCTTTCCGCTTCTAATTGTAGCTGTTCGGTTATATCCCGGATATTTCCTTCAAAATAAATCTCGCCTGTTTCATCTTTAAGAATCCTGTCATCAATCTTTACAATAATTGCCGTTCCATCTTTCTTCTTTAAAGCAACCTTATAATCGCGCACGGAATTTTCTTTCCTCATCTGCCTGATCAGTTTATCGCGGTCTTCAGCATTTATAAAAATATCTTTGTCAATATTCAGCTCAAGCAGCTCTTCCAGATTATTATAACCAAGAATCTTTATCAATGCCGGATTTGCTATTATAATTTTCCCGGCAGGACTAGTTTGAAAGATTCCTTCCATAGAATTATCGAAGATGGATTTGTACTTTTTCTCCGACTGCCGTACAGCATATGATTTTTCTGCCAGTTCCAGTCTCAATTTAAAATTTACCGCACTCCCTGCTACTGAAATTAAACTTAAGAATAGAACGAACAATACGGTCTCATAAATATTATTCAAGTAGTAGATACTTTTCCCGTTTAATAACACTGCCGCAGCGAAAACAATTATATAATAAATGGCAACAACTATCTGATTTTTTACTTCCCAGCTTAGGAATAACGCCGAAGTGAAAATAAGAAGGCTTATAATCTGCACATTAACCAGCAGAGTCGAGGGAATGAGGTAAGTCATGTACCCTGAAGAAACAATTATTATAGTTAGAAGTGAGTGAACCATCAGAACAGGTTTTTTTGACCCGAATTTGGTATAAAGCAAAACAAGGATTAGAAAAGCAGCAAATGCCGCAGATAACCGGATTATAAATATTTGAAATGAAAATTCTGAATGGTACCTTACTTCAAATATGAGTGCAAATAAACTATAAACTCCTATAAGTAAGGCAATTATCTTTAAAGGGACCAGCAGATGTACTTCTGCTTCCTTCAATAAATATTGATATTTTTGTTTAGAAAAAGGATTTTTTCTCGTAAAAATAGATCCGGACAAACTTACCTCTTCCTATTACATGTAATTTATTCTCCAATAAGAGTGGAATTCCTTTCATGACCCTATAATTGAAGAATTTTAGGTTTTTCAATGAATATGAGATAAAATCATGCCAATAAGCTTTCTTTTTACAATATTCATTTATATTTAATTTTTTTTTAGATTTGCCGTTGAATATAAATTTATAGGGGAGTTTCTTTTTGCTATGTATTCAAATAATTTGTTATAAGAAAACTTTTTAGGAAAAGACATTAATACAGGAATAAAATACTGTAGATGGGGACTTAATTAAAAGTGGCGGACTTCCTTTATTCCATAGATGCAGGTGTTTTCTATTTTTTCAACCATACACTTTCCACAGGTTTTCTGGATAGGTTTTTTTCAATTATTACAAATGTTAATAATTGGTATATAGCCTATATTATTCTGCTCGGAATATCATTCTTTAAAGGAGGAACAAAAGGGAAAATTGCCGCTGTCGGAGTATTAATTTTGATAATATTTTCGGATCAGATCAGCCATAAAATATTAAAAGAACTTTTTTTAAGAATACGACCATGCTCGGAATTGGATAATGTAATTACGCCTCTCGGCTGTGACGGCAACTATTCATTTCCATCAAATCATGCAGTAAATAATTTTGCGGCGGCGGTATTCTTTTATAGATTCTTCCCGAATCTTAAATGGATTTTATTTACAGCGGCTTCGCTTGTAGCTGTCTCGAGGATATATCTCGGTCTGCATTATCCTTCGGATATTATCGGCGGAGCAGCAATAGGCTGCTTGATCGGTTACTTATTTTCCCTTGCAGCGGTTTGGGTTGAGGAACTCATAAAAAATAAAACAGGAAAAAGTCAAAGCTTAAATCATTAAATGAATACATCCGAAATCAAGAAAGAATTAATTACTATCAGGAAAGCTGAATATGAAGATGCATCTTTGATACTATCCTTCATAAAAGAACTAGCTGAGTATGAAAAATTATCCGATTCCGTTACAGCCTCGGAAGATTTATTACTGAAGAATATCTTCGGAGAAAATAAACACGCCGAGGTGATTATCGCTGAATATAACGGTGAGCCTGCCGGACAGGCTCTTTTCTTTCATAACTTTTCCACTTTTTTGGCTAAACCCGGCATTTATCTGGAAGATCTTTATGTAAGACCCCAACTTAGAGGGAAAGGAATCGGTAAAGCTTTATTATTTTATCTTGTTAATCTGGCAAAAGAAAGAGACTGCGGAAGGATCGAATGGGCTGTGCTTGACTGGAATACCTCCGCAATAGAATTTTATAAAAGCATGGGTGCGGTTTTAATGGATGACTGGAGAATCTGCAGGATTACTGAGGAAAAGTACGATAAAATAATCAATCAACAATAACATCTTATTAAATGGAAAATAAAAATAACAGAAGAGTTGTTATAACCGGAATGGGTGCAGTAACGCCAATCGGACTTACATTATCTGAAATATGGGATTCAATAATTAATTGTAAAAGCGGCGCTGAAACCATCATAAGCTTTGATACAACAAAACTAGATACGAAGTTTGCTTGCCAGCTTAAAAACTTTGATCCTGTAAACTACATTGATAAAAAGAACGCCCGCAGAATGGATCCTTATACGCAGTATGCAATGGCTGCAGCAGCGCTCGCAATTAAAGACAGTGCAATAGATTCTTCAAATCTTTCAGACTCTGAAAGAGGAAGAATCGGGGTTATTTTCGGGAGCGGCATCGGAGGTATTCAGACTTTCTATCAGCAGTCGGTTATAAATTATTCCGAAGGTCCCGGCAGAATATCTCCCTTTTTTATTCCCATGCTTATTCCGGATATTGCAGCAGGATACATTTCCATTCAATACGGATTCAGAGGACCGAACTACTGCATTGTATCTGCCTGTGCAACAGCAAATAATAATATGATTGACGCATATCTTCTGATCAAGCAGGGCGTTTCAGATATTATTGTCTCCGGAGGGAGCGAAGCATCGGTTAATGAAATTGGAATAGGCGGATTTAATGCTACAAGAGCTTTATCTACCAGAAATGATTCCCCTCAATCCGCCAGCCGCCCTTTTGATATTACTCGGGACGGCTTTGTTGTGGGAGAAGGTGCTGGTGTTTTAATATTTGAAGAGTTAGAGCATGCCAGTAAAAGAAATGCAAAAATCTATGCTGAAATGATAGGGATGGGGCTTTCTGCAGATGCTCATCATATAACCGCTCCTCACCCGGATGGAAGAGGTGCGGTATCTGCAATGGAAATGGCTTTGCAGAATGCCGGGATTAAACCGGAAGAGGTTGATTACATAAATATGCACGGTACATCCACCACGTTAGGGGATATAAGTGAAACACTGGCGATTAAAAAAGTTTTTGGTGAACATGCTTATAAAATGAGTTTGTCATCAACAAAAAGCATGACGGGTCATATGCTCGGAGCAACCGGTGCAGTTGAAGCTATTGCCTCAATTCTGGCAATTAATAACAGCATTATTCCACCGACAATCAATTTTGAAAATCCGGACCCGGAATGTGATCTCGACTATACATTTAATAAACCGGCTGAGAAAAATGTAAATATTGCATTAAGTAATGCTTTTGGTTTTGGAGGACATAATACCTCAGTCTTATTTAAGAAGTTTGAAGAATAATATTTTTTTGCAGTTAATTTTTCTCAATTTTAAGGTAGAATCACTACTTTTTA
>DAISZW010000238.1:0-4252 GCA_036824595.1 Ignavibacteriaceae bacterium | reverse complement strand
ATTGAAGTTCCGATAAACAAAGCTATCCAGTAAATAATCAGCGGCATGAACACTAATTTTTTTTTATGTTTTTCCAAAAATTTAAGCAAATGTACTCCTTATAAAATTTACAGCCGAAGGAAGTTTTTCAATTATATCGGAAGCCGTATAGCCCAGTTCGGAAAATTCGGCCGAGAGTAAATCTGCCGCAAGGCTGTGCAGATAAACTCCCGATATTAATGATTTTTCTATATCTTTTTGCTGGGCCAGAAGCCCGGCTAATACACCGGTTAAAACATCGCCGGTTCCAAATTTAGCCAGACCGGGATTGCCGGCGGTGTTGATAAAACATTCACCGTCCGGCATAAAGATAACAGTAGGAGCTCCTTTAAGAACTAAATAAGCTTTAGTATCATTAACAAACTGTTTTCCGAATCCCAAAATATCTTTTTTAAGATCCGATGTTTTGATTCCGATTAAATTAGAAAACTCTCCATGATGCGGCGTTAGTATAAAATTCTTTAAATTCAATTTTTTGTAATTATAATTAGCTATGGCAAATATTGCATCGGCATCAATAACAATATTCCCGAATTTTTTTTCCTTTAAAATTTTTATTACGGCTCCTTGTGTCTCTTTTTCTCTCCCTAATCCCGGTCCAATTGAAATCGTGTCTGCCCATTTAATTTTTTCCTCGAGCTCAGCAGCATTTTGAGGTGCAAGATAACCTTTGGAATTGTCTTCGTAAGAGTTGACAATCACCTCATCAATTTCTTTATGAACAAGCTCTCTGGCAGATTTAGGAAACGCAATTATTGATGCCCCCGCTCCTATTTTCATAGCAGCCTTAGCGGTTAGTGCGGCTGCACCGGGCAAATCTGCAGAACCTCCGATAGTCAGGACTTTTCCGGCTGAATATTTATGTATGTTTTTTCTTTTTTGAGGCAAAGAATTGAAGGCATCTTCAGGCTCGATTAAATATTCCGAAACAGGGTATCTGTCAAAGAATGAAAAACCGATGCCGATATCGCCTTTTTTTATTTCCCCGCAATTGCTGTAGCCGTCGCCGAAAAAGAGGCCTTTTTTTAGTTCCCCCAATGTAATTGTCAAATCGGATTTAAAAATTAATTCTCCGAATCCTTTATCCGCATCCAATCCTGTAGGAATATCTACCGCTACTTTGAAACTCTTCATAAAGTTTAATGTCTCGACAATTTTCCTGATAGGTTCTTTCAATTCACCGGAAGCGCCGCTTCCGAGCATAGCGTCAATAATAACGGTGCATTTTTTAAAAGGGTTAAGATCCGCTAATGAATTATATTTTTTTAAGATTATATTTTTATTTCCCCCCGACAGAGCCTTTATAATTTTATAATTAGCGAGACAATCGCCTGACATTTCAGATTCAGTTCCCAGGTGAACAATTAAAACATTGTATCCTTCATTTGACAAATGACGGGCCGCAGCAAAACCGTCTCCGCCGTTGTTTCCTTTTCCGCAAATTATTCCAACAGAAGTTTTCAATGATGAAGCAAATTTTTCTTTCACAAATCCCGCAATTTCAATGGAAGCATTTTCCATTAAAACAATACCGGGTATGCTTAATGTATTTATAGCAAAAGCATCTGCTTCCTTAATTTGTTGTGTAGAAAATAAAGGTATCATAAAAAATTTATGATTTAGGAAATTGTTAAAATTTATAACTCCGATAAATTATCTAATTATTCAATAAATAATATATCTTCATCGGTTTTTTCAATAACTGCTTCATGCTTTTCCTTCAGATAAACTGCTATTTTCAAATGATTATTCAGATTAAAAATATCTTTATCCTTCTCGACAACAACCATTTTAATTGCTTCATATTTTGATAAGACATCCTTCAGGTTTTTAAAATCATGAAAATAAAGATCGGTAAAATCTTTTTCTTCCTTGATTAGTATTCCTTTGGAAGCTGGAGAAAAATCGGTTATTATTTCATGCTCAACAACTACTTTTAAGAAATGCGCTTTAAATGGTAAAATCAGGCGGTTATTGTAATACAAGCCGGATTTTTTATTTTTCAAAACTTCCTCAATGCTGCTCATTTATTTCTCCGTTAATTAAAAAAAACAAGCCAGATTAATATAGAAACAGGGATTAATACCGGAATTGAAAATTTTATTATATAAGAAAAAAATGAAGGCATCTCAATTCCTGCTCTTTCGCTGATCGATTTTACCATAAAGTTCGGCCCGTTCCCGATGTACGTCATTGCTCCGAAAAATACTGCGGCTATTGAGATTGCCTGAAGATAAATACTTCCATCTGTTACAAATTGTCTTACTTGTTCCTGAATTCCTACATCCAGCCCAAACTTTCCCATAGCTGCACTTAGAAAATTCAAGTAAGTCGGGGCATTATCTAAAAATCCGGATAGCAGCCCTGTTGCCCAATAAAAAGTTCCGGCATTAAGCTGTTCGCCCATTGCTCTTGCTTCGTGTGCTATTAATTGAAGAGCAGGTATCATTGTTGCAAAAATCCCTGCAAATAAATATGCTACTTCTTTTATCGGTTCAAAATCAAATTCATTCCCTTTGAGTGCTTCGGCATCGGCGGTTTTATATGAAATATATACGACTAAAAACATAATTATTTCTCTGATTCCAAAGGGGAACGGGCCTAGTCCGGGAATCCAGGATATAACTGCCGGATCAAGAAAAACAGCCAAAAGTATTATCCCGAGAAATATTAAATTCTTTAATCCTTTGAATTCAAATTTACCGTCATATGCTGTCTCTTCCTGCTCACCCTTTTTGTTCAATGAATCTAATACATAGAATATACCGATAACCAGCAGAGTAACGGGAAGCCAAATATACCACACATTTGACAAAACCCAGAAAAAAGGAACACCGCGTAAAAATCCTAAGAATAAAGGAGGATCGCCGATCGGTGTTAAAGCGCCGCCTATATTACTTACTATAAAGATAAAAAATATTATGTGGTACGGGGCAATTCTATCTTTGTTAATTTTAATGAAGGGCCTGATTAAAAGCATTGAAGCACCCGTTGTTCCGATCAAGTTGGAAGTTACCGCACCGAACAGCAGGAAAATTGAGTTGAACAAAGGTGTTGCCTTGCGATTAATCCGGATTAATATTCCTCCTGAAGCAACAAATAAAGAACTCAGCAAAGCAATAAATGAAAGAAATTCGGCAAGTGAATGAGTTAAGCTGTGCAGATCTTTTAAAATTATTAAATAATATAAAACGGTTATTAAGCCAAGAGAAATTGAAATTTTTGGATAGTGGTGTTCCCAGAAATGCCTGTAAAATACAGGCCCGGTGGCTATTGCTACAAGCAGAAGAACAAACGGTGCAATCATTATAGGATCGGGAAGACTATGATTTGCCTGCTCGATTGAATTTACTTCTCCGGTTATATTACCGGAAACCGGAAAAATAAAAGCCGCGTTAAGAAAAAACAGACAGATTATAAATATTAAACGGGATTTCATATTCATGGCTGTTTTAAAGTCGGTTTATTCGGAGTGAAAACCTGATTAATAAACATTATAGAAGTTTTTCAGATATTCTCGGAAAAGAAGGGAAAGTTTCAATCCAATAATATTGCTTTATTTCTTCTTAAAAAATTTTATTGAGAAACCCTTAGATTCTTCGGCTCCTTAGTTTGATTTTTGCTCTTGTTAATTTTTTAGTCAATCCTACATTATCCATCATACATCATCCATAAAACATCATACATCATCCATTTTCCATCCTATGGTGTATTCCTATAAATCATTCTAGGAAAGGGAATTGTTTCTCTTACGTGTTCCAGGCCGCAAATCCAGCCGACAGTTCTTTCAAGTCCCAACCCAAACCCGGAGTGCGGAACAGATCCGAATCTCCTGAGATCAAGGTACCATTCAAATGCTTCTTTGGGAAGTTTATTTTCCTCTATTCTTTTCAGCAATAGTTCATAATCATCTTCGCGCTGGCTTCCTCCGATTATCTCGCCGTAGCCTTCAGGGGCTAGAACATCAACTGCCAGAGCAAGTTTATCATCTTCCGGATCCCTCTTCATGTAAAAAGCTTTTACTTCAGCCGGATACCTATGAACCATAACAGGCTTTTCAAATTGATTAGAAATGATTGTTTCATCGGTTCCGCCGAAATCATTCCCCCATTGAAAATCAATCCCGTTCTTTTTTAAAATTTCAACTGCCTCGGTGTAAGAAATTCTCGGCAGCGGACGTTTTACATTCTGCAATTTTGAAGTATCACGTTCA
>DAISZW010000237.1:3352-4264 GCA_036824595.1 Ignavibacteriaceae bacterium | reverse complement strand
ATGCGATCAAGCCGATTACTGCGACAAAGGAGAGTGAATTACCTGTTAAAAGCAAAGCTGATGCTGCTCCCACAATTCCGAGCGGAATTACCGAAAGTACAATTATTATACTCTTGAATGTTTTAAACTCGAACAAGAGAACCGCGATAAACAAAAATATTGTTGCGATTATTACGTTTGAAATTCCACCGAAAGATTCTTCACGCTGTTCTATTTCGCCGCCCATTTCATAAGCATATCCTGCAGGCAGATTCATCTTATCCATTTTCTTGTTTACATCCGTGATAACATTATCGTTTAAGTAACCTTCTTTTACAAATGCACTAACTGACACAGTGCGGATTTTATTTCTGTGGTTAATTATCGTAGGCGATGATTTCAGTTTCATTGTTGAAAGCTGCCTGATGGGGATTGCTGTTCCTCTATAATTATTTACATAAAGATTTTCAAATGCATCCAGCGATTGAAGATCGTTCTTTTGTTTTGTAACGAGAATGTCGTAATTATTCCCTTCCTCATCTGTTAAAATGCCGAGATTAAATCCGGCAACCGCCAGCCGCATAGTTTTATTTATATCTGCAGTGGCAACATTCAGCATTCCGGCTTTATCTTTATTGATTCTTACTTCAATATCCGATTTAAGATTTTTTAGCGGATTATCTATATAAATAGTTCCCTCAGTATTTTTAAGCATAGTTTCAACCTTGGATGCAAGCATTCTCAGCGAATCCAGGTTATCGCCGAACATTCTCACTTCAACGGGAGCAATAACAGGCGGACCCTGTTCAAAGTTCTTAACTTCAACTTTTGCCCCTGTGAACAGAGTCCACTTTTCCCTGAGTTCATCAATTAATTCCGCTTTCCCGGATCGGCTGGTATTTTCATCGAGCTGTACAAAGATCTGGGCATAAT
>DAISZW010000237.1:0-3342 GCA_036824595.1 Ignavibacteriaceae bacterium | reverse complement strand
TTCCTTCAAAGACATTGTAATAAATCTGGGGATTTCCTTTTCCCACATTTGAAGAAAAATATTTTATATCCGGATATTTTTTAAGCTCGGCTTCTATTTTCTTTGTAACGTAATCGGTATATGTAAGATTTGACTGCGGTGGAGTATTTATATCTATTAAAAACTGCGGCTTTTCAGATGCGGGAAACAAACTGAATCCAATAACCGGGAAGATCATCAAAGATAATAAAAAGATTGCCCCGGCGATCAATGTTGTAAGGACCGGCCTGTTTAATGCTTTATCTAGAATTACCGAATAGCTTGCTGAAATAGCTTTCTTTAATCCTTTTAAAAAAATATTTCCTTCGGGATGAGCTTCTTTTTTTAATATAGTGCTTGCTAAGAACGGAATAATTGTAAGGGATACTATCATTGAAGAAAGCACGCTTGCAATTACTGCTGCCGGCAGACTCACAATAAAATCTCCTGATGCACCGGGCAGAAGCACTAACGGGAAAAAAGCTATTATCAGGGTCATAGTGCAGCCTAAAACCGCTAATGCAATCTGCTTAGTTCCATTCAGAACAGCATCTAATCTTTTTTTCCCTTCCCTCAGCCATCGTTCAATATTTTCGATTACGACAATTGAATCATCAACCAGAAGTCCGAGTGCTACAACAAATCCCACAATGCTTAACTGATTAAGATTAAAGCCTAATAGGTTAATTATAGTAACACCCATTGAAAGAGAAAGGGGAATAGAAATCATTACTATCAGTGCAGCCCGGTATCCTAACGGAAGAAGAGTAATTGAAACCAGTGCGATGGCTATCATGAAATCAATTCCCAGACCGTTCAGCCTGTTATTAACATTGTCGGCTTGATCAAAATTCTGAACAAGATCTATATTGCCGGGAAGGGAGGATTTAAATTTCTCCAGAACAGGTATATATATTTTTTGTGAAGCAGTAATATTTTCGTTCGGTTTCAAAGCAGCGACAACGAAAACACACCTGTGCGAATTCAACCGGGTAATGTAGGAAGGTTTTTCAAAATCAAAAAAGATGTTGGCAATATCTCTCAGTAAAATATTTTTGCCGTTTATTGAATATACAACAGTATTTTTCACTTCATCAATATTCTTATAGCTGCCGTTTGTAGTGATATTAAAAATTCTCGTGCCTGCATCCACGCTTCCGCCTGGGATATTAACCGCTTCGCTCTGAATACTCCCGAGCACTGCATTAAGCGGAATGTGAAGACGGCTCATTTTATCTATCTTTAATTCTATCCTGACCAATTTATCCGGCAAGCCGTGTATTTCTATATTCTTCAGCATGGGCAGTTTTTCAAGTTCGTCCTTAAGATTTTCCGAGTATTCCTTCATCATATCGTGCGATGCATTTTCAGAAATTAATGCGGCCTGGATTATATTTACATTTGACGGAAGCCATTTCTTTATATTAATATCGTAGATATCCTGCGGCAGCTCGGATTGCATATTGTTTATTTCTCTGATTATTTCCTGGTACTTTTCATCCACATCTTCTCCATGTTCATAAACTGCATAGACTATTCCCAGACCATCCATAATATTTGATTGAACGCGTTTTATATTTTCCAGAGAAGAGATTCTTTCCTCGATCGGATTTACTACAAGCTCTTCCATATCCTTCGGACTTGTCCCCGGATAAATAACTGCAATGGGAAATTCAGGTGAACTTAGTTCCGGATCCTCCGAACGCGGCATGTTGATTAACGTTGATATCCCGATTATAACCAGCATTGCCGCAAAAAGCATTGTCATCTGCGGAAATTTAACCGCATATTCTAAAATTTTCATAAATATTTCTAAAATTTTTTATTTCGAATTTATTTTATACGATTCATGATTTTGATCAGCGAAAATCCATTAAATCTGCGTCATCTGCGTTCTATTTTTTTCTAGAGTCTATTGGGAGGATTTATCAATATTTATTTGTGAACCATCATCTAAATAAGCACTGCCGGTAACAATTAAATATTTGCTGTTCTCAAGTCCTTTATTTACGAATACATTATCTTTATCAAGATCGAAAATATTTACCTTCACTTTACTTGCTGTTTTTTTATCGTTTGTTGTAAAAACATAGCCGGTATTTCCATCCCCGTCTAATACCGATTGGTAAGGCACTTTCCATATATCATAATTATCTTTACGGAAAATCTTTGCTTTGCCGAACAGTCTGCTTGCGATTTTTTCAGGCCTGCCGGTTATTTTAAGATCCACGGAGAATGTCCCTGTATTCGGATCCACGCCTTCAGATTTCCTTAGAACAAAAGCTTCAATATCTTTTGACGGATCTACATCGGATTGAACCAAAGCTTTGTAACCAATCTTTACGACTGCCCATTCGTAATCGCTTATTCCTGCTTTCAACAGCCAGTTTCCTCTTGATGCTCCGTTTGTCATAAGCACAGGGGAGCCTGAACCGACGAGCTGTCCTTCATTCGCGAATTTCTTTAATACATATCCATCACTTACCGCCCGTATTTCGGAATGTTTAAGATTATATTTTGCAATATTTAGATTTTCAATTGCGACATCGAGTCCGGTTTTTGCATCCTGCATTTGACCTAAAGTTGCGGCGCTGTCTTTGTAAAGATTCTCCACTCTGTTAAAATCTCTTTTTGCTTTTTCATAAGCAGATTCTGCCTGAGAAACATGCGACTGTATTTCATTCAGTTCAAGTAATGCAAGCAGTTGATCTTTTTTTACCGGATCTCCTTCGTTTATAAAAACAGATTTAATTATTCCTCCTGTTTTAAATGAAAGATAGGTTTCATCATCGGTGGTAAACGCTCCTGAAACATTTATTGTTTTTTCAAACTGTTCTTTTTTTATCTCTACAATTTTGACCGGGATAATCTCATCTGTTTTTACTTCTTTTTTGGATCCGCATCCATAAAAAGAAATTACGCAAAGGAGAAAGGGGACTGACAGTTTTAATAATCTCATTTTAACACCGTTTAATAATTAGCTGAATTATTCATCCTATTTTATTGTTTAATCTCTGCGCATCTCGCATTTCCTATACTGCAAATTTTAATGTTTAACAGCATTCAATAATTAATTCCCTGATTTGCAATTTCACGCTCAAAATTAGCAAGCGCTGCCAGAACTTTGTTTGTGTTTATATTAAGCATAAGCGAGGCCCGGGTAAGCTGAGTTCTTGCGTCAACAGTCTCAATGAAAGTATTTGCTCCTTCCTTGTATCCATTCGCGATAAGCTTTTCATAGCTTCCGGCCGCTTCGAGGTTTTTTACTGCAGTATCATAGTTTTGCCTTGCCGCGATTAAATCTGTGCGGGCAATTGATTGACT
>DAISZW010000236.1:0-4337 GCA_036824595.1 Ignavibacteriaceae bacterium | reverse complement strand
TCGGTTGTCCCCATATTTGTAATTTCATAATACCAGAAGATTACATCTTCAGCCAATACTTGAGACCATTGAAAGCCTCTTGCTCTAACCTGCATTCCTAGTCCGCCGCGTGTCGGATCATCGCCATCCGGATAAAAATTATTGTTCAATATATATTCTCTGTCTTCATTGTCATCAAAAACAAAATATGTCTCAAGATCAGCATTCTGAATTCCTTTTCCGAAGAATCCATTCCATGTACCATCCCAATCCGATGGTCTGTCCGGCCAATGATCCGGCCATGTGGAAGGTTCGTCACTCCTTGCAGGAGCAGACTGGAAAGGATTTGCATAGCCCGGAAGAGGCCACCATCCATAAGTAACACCGGTGGAAGGATCGTAACGGGTGAATTCATAATAATTACTTTCGAGTGGATGAATGGTTCTTCCCGAAGGATCCTTTGTTTCAGCCTGAACGATTATTGCAACTCCGTCAATATATGTATGGTTAGTTCCTTTCGGCCAGACACCACTTCTTGTGGGCTCATTCTGCCAGTCTGCAATTTCACCGAAATTATAGTAGACAGTTTCAACCAGGTTGCCGTTCATAAATCCTTTTTTAGTCTGGTTATGATCACCTTTATTCTTATCAACTATTCTCTGGGCATAAATTCCGGAAGAGTTCAATAAAACTGCAGCGGTCAGAAATGCAAATAATATTTTAACAGATTTTTTACTATAAGCCATAAGAAACTCCGACGATAATTTGTCTAGGTGCCGAATAAAAATCAGGCCTTGTGAAATATTCTTCCAAAGTATTTACACCTCTCGGAGGTGCCTGACCGCGGGTTAATTCAAGTGTGTAGCCTGCTCTTCCGGTATCACCAAATACTTCCAGCTCATTTTCAGTATCAAATAAATTATAAACTTTCAGAAATAGTGAAATCTGCTGCTCAAGGAGGTTAAAATATTTAGTAAGATAGAGGTCAACATTAAAAATCCCGGGACGGTTATCGCTGTTTTCCAATCCGGTTCTTTGATTCTGAAGCGCAGGAGTATAAGGGAGTCCCGAACCGAGTCGTCCGATTACACTGCCGATTATATTCCCGGGAATTCCGGCAGTCAATGTAAAATTCAATGAATGTCTTCTATCCCAGTCAAGTGCAACAAGCTGCTTATTAATTTCGATTGGAGGGGTAGCCTGAGCTTTATCAAAAGCATCATTCGGATCGGATGCATTTCCTTCAGCAACCTGGTAAGTATAATCTATACTTGCCCCGAACCAGCCGCCGAATCTTTTTTCCAGAGATAATGTAATTCCTTTAACCTGCCCGTAATCCCTGTTTATCAGCTTACTGAATTTTTTGAATTCATTTTTAATATAAATCTCTGTCCCAAGTAAATTTCTTATATCTTTCAAATAAGCCGTTAAAGTAAATCCAATTTCAGGAGTGAGTTCCTGCTGAAGTCCAATTTCATACATAATTGTCTGCTGCGGTTTGAGATCGGCATTTCCTATTGTGTTACCTATCTGAGCCGGGAAATTTCCCGTTAAAGGAATTCTGAAGTTCGGATTCCTGTAAAGATATTCATATGGAGGAACCTGGAAAAAATGACCGTAAGAAACATGAATGGCTCCGTATTCAGACATCGGATAAGAAATCCCTACGCGCGGACTTACCTGGTATTTAGGTTTTGCGTCTTCAAATAGTTCATCGGGAAAAGGAGGACTTAATTCATCAAGCACAGCAATATTATTCGGATCTTTTAAATATTTACCATCAGGTTCAAAATAATCAAATCTCAATCCGGCATTTATTATTAAATAATCGAGTTCAATTTTATCCTGGATATAAGCGGCAACCTGAAATGGATTGGATTGATAATTGTTATAATTGAATGCCCCCGTATCGGGTAATGCAGGTATAAAATTAGTTGATGCGTCTATTTCAATCTGGAAGTCCTGATAGCTCAGATCATGATACAAATATTCAATCCCGGTTTTTAGTTGATTTACCTGATCGAGCTGCGCTGTGAAATCGATTTTGCCTGTGTAAGTTTTCGTATCATGATAGAAATGCCAGTTTTGTGTTCCGCCGGATAAAAAAGCACTGCCGCTTACATCTTCCAATCTATCGGGATTTACATAATTTGTATCAGGATGAATACCGGTGAGAATAACGGGATGAAAAGTATCACTTGCATGGAAATTCAATTCATTTCCGGATTCATCTAACAATGGATAAACATACTGCTGGTAATAAGAAACAAAAGCTGATCCGAGAAAATCAATGAATGCAGAATTGCTTAATACATAAGTATAACTGATGCTTCCCAATAAATTTTCATTATATTTTCTATAATCACCATCAGGATTTAATTTGAACCTATGATCATAATCTTTCCATTTTGAATTTGAGTAAAGCGCGTTTAAGACTATTCCTCTTCCTGTACCCACATTAAAAGCTAATTTTCCCTGAAGAGACAGCTTCTCATTAAAGTTCATGGGTACATAAGCGCCGTCTCCGGTTGCGCCAATATAATTCGGCTCGCTGGAGAAATTTGAAGAATCGGATGGATTGAAAACACGCCTGCCGTAAATAAATCCATCATCGTAGTTATATCTTCCCGAAAGAAAAAATTTCACCAGATTCTTTGTACCGGGGACAGGCCCGCTGAAATTACCCTGAAAGTTATAAACATCCTTTGGAGTTATGTCATCAATATTTTCAAAAAGGTTATCCCTTGAAGAAATGTAATCGCCTGAATATGCGGAAAAATTTATTTCATATTCATCCCCGGCAATCTTTGTAACCTGGTTTACAACACCCGACAAAGCTTCGCCGTATTCTGCATTAAAAGTACCTGTTAGTATCTGTACTTCCTGAATGCTGTTTACTTCAGCTTCAATTGCAGGAGTACCTGAGAATGCGTCATTTGCAGAAACGCCGTCGATTAAATATTTTACTTCTCCTATCCTACCGCCTCTGAAATGGCCATCTACAACTCCGGCCTGAAGATTAATCACAGACTGCACATCTTCTACAGGAAGTAAAGCAATATCATCTCCGCTTATTTTAGTTTCTGTAGAAGTTAAATCCTTCTGTACTATTGGCCGTGTTGCCGATACAACAACATTTTCAAGTTCTACAGCTTCTTCATTCAGTTCAAAATCAACTTTAGTGGTTTGATCAACAGAAACTTTAACATTTGAAAATGTTATCGACGAATAACCAACTGATGATGCTCTGACACTATATGTGCCGGGAGGAATATTAATTATGAAATAATTTCCATCTATATCTGTTGCGGCTCCATATGTAGTTCCTTCAACAATTACATTTGCTCCAAAAAGAGCTTCCTTAGTTTTAGCATCAACCACCTTTCCGGAAATTTTCCCCGTTGTGCCTGCTGATAGTTGAAAAGTGATTAATGATAAAAAGAATAAAAGGAAGGAAATAAATTGTATAAATATTTTCATTTTACTTACCCATAATAAACATTAATATTTTAGGCGGATTTAATACCCAATCCATTATGAGTACAAATAAATAAGAAACTGAAAAAATTATTATTTAAAAAAGAAGGGGATGCATCTTTCAGCATCCCCTCAACAGAAGATTTACTTCATCAGAATCATTTTCTTTACTACGGAATTATTACTTGATTTCAAAGCATAGAAATAAATACCTGAACTCACAGAATTTCCAAAATCATCCTTTCCGTTCCAAACAACACTGTATTCACCAGGAGCCTGAGTATTATTTACAAGTGTTCTGACTCTGCTGCCTAGAATATTATAGATAACCAGTGATACATTTGAGTGTTGAGGAATAGAATATTTTATAGTTGTTGCCGGATTAAACGGATTCGGGAAATTTTGTGATAATGCAAATGAAACAGGTAAATTAGTTTTATCGGTAACGCCTACTGGAATAGTAGTTTTCTTTTGTATTTCCAGCTTATCCATATAAACGGTTCCCTGAAATCTGCCTAACGGATGAAGTCTTACGGATATTGCCTGAGTTCCTGTTTGTACTCCGAAATCAACAAAAAATTGTGTCCAATCGAATGATGTTGCATTAGGAAATACCAAAGGAATGTCACTCGCCCAGAAATCTCCAAAACCGCCGTTATTCCCTGTAGTGTTATGAAGCATCGGTGTAATTGCAACACTCCATTGATCGCCTACTGCGGCTACTGAATCCGGGAATAGGTTTTCTCCTTTTATCCAGACACTAACCCTCAATGTATCCCCAACTGCAATATCTGCGGAATTGACGGGATATTTCACCGTCCCGACGAATCCATCGTGAGTTCCGGCAGGATCAAACTTTAGAGAGTAAGTTCCGTCGTATG
>DAISZW010000235.1:0-4346 GCA_036824595.1 Ignavibacteriaceae bacterium | reverse complement strand
CAGAGGTTTTTCTTTTATACTCCCATCAGGTGGTCGTGGGTTCTTCCGCAAAAGTTCCGAAGGAATTCCTTCGGAAGAATCCCGCTATTGCGGGAAAATCTCACCGTTCTGACTAACAATATCTACAATTCAAAAACTCTTCATACTTTTATTAATCTTACTCCTGCCTTTGGCGAGGTTCGCTCGTAGAGTCCGACAGATCGTTAGATTCCGTAGAATCTAACGGATTCTACGAACTCTACGGAGTCTGACGACCTCCGGCGACTTTCTCTTAATCTTTTCTCTCCGAATTCCTTTCTAAACAGAGAGTTAGATTATGATTATTAACACTTAAAAATCAGTCTATTCACTTTTTAAAAACTTCTTTTACTGCAGATGAATCCAGAAAACTCCTTTTTAAATCTTCATCAAGATTATTTAAAATATAATCTATAATCTGTCTTGATTTATTCATGTAAATATCACTCTCAAAGCTTTTGGAGTTATCTTTTAAAAATCTGCCGAAGTCTTTATAAAGCTTCCAGAGAAATGTTTTATGTCCTACAGATTCCGCAATCTCTATCGCTATCAGGTATAATTTCCTTATTTCGTCATAACTCTCGGCTTTAGCTTTAACCTTTGCCTGGTTCCAGAGAGTTTCGATTATTAGATCTTTAGCATCAATTTTATTGGCATATTCCAAGCCTAAGTTTGAATAATAAAGCGCCTTATCCGCATTTCCCTTTAAATTAAATAATTCACTCAATGAAATATAAGACCGGGTTTCATACCAGATAATTCCCGAACTCTTTGCCAGTTCGAGGGCTTCCCCGAAATACTTGAATGCTTTTTCGTAATCTCCCAAAAGGAGATAATCTTCGCCAAGGTCACGGATATTATCGCACATTGATCCTTTATTCTGATGGTCCTTTGCCAGTGAAAGAGATCTTTTATGATATTCTATTGCCTTATTAAGCTCATTCACTTCTCTGTAGATATCAGCTATTACATTTAAACTTCCAGGAATTTTTCCGGCATCTCCCACAACTTTTTTTATGTTTAAAGATTCAAAGGAGCTTTTGAGAGCATCTTCGTAATTACCTAATTTCCAGTATGCTAATCCCAGGAAATTAAGTGTTGTGGACAAGCCTAAATTATCACCGATCGAACGCTGTATTCTAAGTGCGTCATTAAGATATTCCATAGCAGACGGATAAATTCCCATATGCCAGTAAGCAAGACCGATATTGCTGAAACTTATCGATTGGCTTTTCAAATCATTTAAATTCTTTGCTATATCTAAGGCCTGCTTAGAGAGCTCAATTGTGGAATTATATTCTCCTTTAGTGGCATGAATCATAGACATATTATTTAAACAGTGCATAAGTTCCTGTCTGTTATCATTTTCTTTCGAAATATCCATAGCCATTGAACAGAGATTGTATGCTTCTTTTATTTTTCCCTGGACGCGGTAAACTTCGGATGTTTTTCTGAGTGCTATGCTTTCATCCACCTTATTTTCCGCACTCCTGGAAAGTTCCAAATAGTGATAAAATTTTTCGACAGCCGCTTCGGTATTTCCCATCAGCAGGTAAATATCACCCAGGCCCTCTTCGACATTCATTAGTAATGATAAATTATCAATTTTTAGTTTATTAAAAATATCCGCTGCTTTCCGGTAGAATTTCACGGCATCTTCGGCTGCATGAAGATCTCTTGCTTTGTTTGCGGCTAGAATCAAAAAGGTTGCGGCTCTTTCCTCATTTCCCGATTCCAGCAGATGATGTGAAATTGTAGAAGCATGCTCATCGTTATTACCGTACTTGTTTATCAGATAAACTGCCAGCAGCTTATGATATTCCTGGCGCAGTTCGAACAGAATATTTCTGTATAAGACTTCTTTAATCAGGATATGATCAAATTTATACCGGTTTTTCTCATGCCGGATTAATCGATGCTCCTTTTCAATTATGCTTAGATATTTAAGCAGAGAAAGTTTATCGATGTTCAAACAAGCTGTTAATGGTTCAGCTTCAAAATATTCCCCTTCGCATGAAGCTATCTCAAGTATTTCCCTTAGATTTGTATCCAGCCCGTCTATTCTTTGATGTATAACATCCTGGACTTTTTCAGTTAAGATTATTTCCTGGTTAAGCTGAATTTTCTCTGCAAGGCGCCAATTGCCTTCCTCCATTTTTATAAAATTCTTTTCCTGCATCAGCTTGAGAAGCTCGGAAATAAAAAGCGGATTTCCCTCGGTATTTTGGAAAATATCTTCTGCAAGCCGGGAATCCACCGGAGCATTAAGGATTTTCACAAGCAGAAGTTCGGTTTCTTCTTTGCTGAATCTTTTAAGTTTAATTAGATCCGCCAGACCTTCGATCTTTAATTGTCTTATTGTTTCTGAAAGGAACAGAGATTCGCTTTTTTCGGACGGTGTTGTAAATTCAGGCGGCCTGTAAACGCCGATTAACAGTATTGGAAGGGTGCCGCAGTTCCTCGCTATGAACGAAAATAATCCTAAAGTAGTTTTATCAGACCACTGCATATCATCAATAATTAAAACCAGCGGCTCACCGAGGGAAATTATTTTGTATAAAGTTAAAATTGCATTCCATAATTGTTCTTTATTAAGAAGCGCCATATGTTCTACGGAGAATCCGAGGAAAGATTTTATAAACGGCAGGCTTGCAGATAAACCGATTCCTAGTTTATCGGCATACTTATTCAGTGCATTGATAAAATAATTTTCTACCCTGCTTGTCAAAGAGTAATTTGTTTTTATTGCACTTGCAAAAGGATGGTAGGGAAGACCGCCTTCGTTATATAAACATCTTCCCAAAAGAATATTTAGGTTAGCCGAAGCAGAATTATTTATTGCCTGGTAAACAAGCTGTGTTTTTCCTATTCCCGGTTCCCCCTGAATAAAAACTATAGAACCTTTGCCCTTATAAATATCTTCTATTTTCTTCATAAGAATATTTAATTGCTGCTCGCGTCCGGTGAAAACTTCTGATGGTTTATATAATTCCAATGCGGGTTTTGATAATGAATTAATTACATTCTGAAGCTCCGGAGGTTCGGGAGATTTTAATGAAGTCTCGGCAATATTTTTTTGAATTGATTTCAACTGGGAGATTAATTCTTCTACGGAATCATAACGCTCGCTTCTCGATTTTCTTAAACAGTTTAAAATGACATTTTCAAGTTCGCCTGGAATAAAGTATTTATTTTTTATTTTAAGAGGTTCTTCGTTTAAGATTGAATATATAATCGATTGCTCATATTCACCTTTAAAGGGCAGCTCTCCCGATGCCATTTCGTACAGCAATACTCCAAGCGACCAGATGTCACTTCTCTTATCGATATTTTCCCCCTGAACCTGTTCCGGCGACATATACACCGTGGTGCCGAAAATATTTTTTTCTTCATTAGATACTGAAGAAGAACCAATTAACTTTGCCACTCCGAAATCCAATATCTTTACAATATTATCGTTATTGATAAAAATATTTTCCGGCTTTATATCTCCATGAACTACTCCCGCATTATGAGCCTTGCTTAAGCCGCTGCAGATTTGCAGAAAAATATAAATAATATTTTCTAACGAAATTTTTTCATCAGCATGCTTTTTTATTTTTTTTCTTAAATTTTCACCCTCAAGAAATTCAAGACTCAGGTAGTATTGTCCCCTAAAGCTATTAATTTCATAAATAGTAACAATATTCGGATGATTTAATGATGCTATTATCTGGGCTTCTTTCTTAAAATTCTGGTTAGCTTCTTCATCCGCAGTTAGAAAAGAGGGAAGAAGCTTGAGTGCAACTTTTCTCATCAGTTTGGTATCTTCAGCTAGATAAATAACACCCATTCCGCCCCGTCCCAATTCTTCAATTATTTTATAATGGTGTAACGTCTTACCAATCATAATTTATTTTCTCGGCGGTATATATATGAATTGGGACAAGGTCTCGTCCGTCCCGATAAAATCGGGACGAGACGGACTTCGCCTATTTTCTCGATAATCTTGTAGTGGTTGAAGGTACTGCCTATCATGACTGGTTGATAAAGTTAATAATTAACGGCTTCGGCGGACAAGTCCGCCCTGCCCGACTTGCTTAATTATTCTGTAGTGAGAAATCAGTTTTCCTGTTAAATCGTTCATTAATTTAACCTTGTTATTTGGGCAAGGCCTGTCTCGGCTTGGTAGCCGAGCCAAGACGGGCGGGCTTCGCCTAATTTTTCGATAATCTTATATTGGTTAATATACTGGCCTATCATATAATCTACCGAGCTCTTTTTTCGTCGTTGAAAAATATACCGACTATTTCTTTAAATTCCGGTTCATCGCGGATAGAATCAAAATC
>DAISZW010000076.1:13106-15158 GCA_036824595.1 Ignavibacteriaceae bacterium | reverse complement strand
CAAACCACTCTAAGCCGGGACCATCATCCCAATACTTCCATGTTGAACCATACGGAACAATTGTGCTTTGCGGGTAAGAAGACTCAAGGAGCATTAATAGAATTACACAACAAAAAACGAAAGAGTTCTTGTATAGATTTTTCATTTTTACGCCCGTAAAAAATTTTTTTTATTTTTTTCTTTGCAGATGAAATAAAATGTTTAAACGTCTTATTTTCATGATAAAGATTATGGGGTAATACTAAAGGTAATATGAGGCGCTTAAACGTATTCATTCTAATAATTAATTATTAGAAATATTAATTCCAACGCCTTGGGGGGAGAAATGCTTTTCAAGAGTTTATCAGAAGAGAATTTTTCATTCTTCTCTCAAGGATAAATCGCAATCAAAACTTAGATAAAAATTCAGTTATTAGCAAAATAAATGCTTACTGATATCTATTAATTTGAGCAAAAAATGAGATTTTTATTTACTCTTCCTCAAATTTCCTGAACGCAAAGATAATTTGTTTAAGGTAATTACCCGGGTATTTAAGATATGATAAACCATAAAAGGCGGGTTTTTTCCCGGAAGGGAAAAATGCGGTGCCGAAAAGCCAGTCCCACACTGCTATTTTAGTGCTGAAATTTTTATTGTATGCTTCATCATCTTTATCGGCATGATGCCAGCGGTGCATTTCAGGTCCGTTTATAATATACTGAAGCCAGCCTGATCGGACATCGATGTTTGAATGAATGTACATCCCCCAAGCGGCATCAATGAATCCTTTCATTACTGCAACCTCCGGAGCGGCGCCAAGCAAAACTATAGGTGCAAACTCAATTGTCTGGTTTATTAAAATTTCAAGAGGATGAGAACGGGAGCCTGCAAGCCAGTCAATATCTTTATTGCTGTGGTGCGCTTCATGGATGCGCCAGAAAATTTTTGAGTTATGCTGAAAACGGTGAAACCAGTAGATGTAAAAATCGTGGGTGATTAAAAAGAAGAGGAATTGGAACCACACCGGCCATCCGGAAATTAAATGGAGCCGTGAAAGGTTTGTGCTGTTATCAATAAATTCGATAATAAAGGAAATTACAATTCCCAGCAAGTAACTCTGCACAAGAGTATAAAGGACAAAATCATCAAAAAAACCCTCTCTCAGGAATTTTTGATTTTTTATATAAGGGAATAATCTCTCCAGCAGAATAATGATTAAAGCAGCAGTAATAATTCCGATTGTAAAATATAATCTGATATCGCCGGTATTCATAACTTAACTGGTTCTTAATATCTATGCTTTGGTAAATTGTAAATGACAAAAAATTTTCAATACTCAATAATCAATTTTCAATTATCAACCTGTAAAAAAACAATTGAATATTGAACATTGAAAATTGATCGTTGAATATTCTTTTCACCGAAATATTTTTATTTCAAATTACTCCGCTGTTCACATTCTTTATTTTGTTTTAAACTGCCTTATAGACTTTTAAAGGAGATTGAATTCTTCTCAATTTTTTTCTTGCACTTAATTCGCTTTCATAAACCTTTTTTATTCCGTCGCCGAGTGAAGCTTCGATATCCCGGATATTTGAAACCAATCTCATCATCCCGAGGATTTCTACGGAAGCCGCCTGATCCGTGCCCCACATTGCTCTGTCGAGTGTTATATGCCTTTCCACAAATGATGCGCCTAAAGCCACAGCCGCCCAGGTTGGAGCAAGCCCAGTCTCATGCCCCGAATAACCAATTGGAATAAAAGGGTATTTTTCCTTTAAAGTCTTAATCATATTCAGATTCAGTTCTTCATTCTTACAGGGATAAGAGGAAGTAGAGTGAGCAATCAGCAATTTTTTTAAATCCAGGATATTAACTGCATCTGTAATCTCCTTCATTGTCGACATTCCTGTTGATAGAATTACAGGTTTATTTAACTCCCTGTGCATTTCAAGGAGTTCATGGTCCGTTAAACAGGGAGATGCAATTTTATAAACAGGAGGATTATACTGCCGGATGAACTCAAAAGCGTTTTCATCCCAGCAGGAGGCAAACCAGGTTATATTTTTCTG
>DAISZW010000076.1:4641-13006 GCA_036824595.1 Ignavibacteriaceae bacterium | reverse complement strand
CAGGCTCGCCGTCCCCTATAAAACGTTCACCAACTCTGATTTTTCTTTCTGAATTCATTTAATCCTCTTTTTAATAAATAAAAATTTATAAATAAAAGAAGAATGTCAGTGTGTTAGTTAACAGAAAAAAAGTTGCATTTTTTCCTATTTATCCGTATTCAGAGCGATTATCAGTTCGGCAAATTCCCTAAAGGCGCCGTTCCCTCCTTTGTGCATGCATACATAATCTACCATGCTTTTTACATCGATCATTGCATCGGCCGGGGCAGCGGTAAATCCTACTAATTTCATTATTTCGATATCGTTAACATCGTCGCCTATATAAGCTACATTTTCAGGTTTCAGCCCGTTCCTCTGCATAATCTCATTTAGTAGTGAGTGTTTTTTTTCAATTCCAAGATTTAATTCTTTTATCTTAAGCTTTTCAGCACGTTTTTTAATTGAACCTGATAATTCACCGGTTATAATTCCGGTTTCAATTCCGAACAGATTTCTGAGCCGTTCTACACCCATTCCGTCGCGGATAGAAAATTTCTTAAATTCTTCACCTCTGTCGGAATAATAAACTCCAGTGTCGGTCAGAACACCGTCGTTATCGGTAAGCACAAATTTGATCTTTTTTGCTTTATCAAGAAGATGAAGATTATCTTCGCGGAGTTTTTTTGAAATTACCATGCAGTCCATCCACCGTCAACAACAAGGTTTGCTCCCGTCATGTAGCTTGAGGCATCGCTGGCTAGAAAAATTATTGCTCCTTTGTAATCTGTGGGCTGAGCCATTTTTCCCAGAGGAGTCCTTGATGAATAATTTTTAATAAAATATTCCTCCTGGTTATTCTCAACGCCGCCCGGAGAAAGTGAATTCACTCTAACTCCTTTATTTCCCCAGTAAGCAGCCAGGAATTTTGTAAATGAAATAATTGCTCCTTTTGTTACAGGGTATGCTGCAGATTTGTAAAATGTTTGAGTTCCGTCTTCTTTCTTATAAATTGATTGATCCGGAGCGGTAATACCGTATGTGGAAGCAATATTAATTATGCTTCCTTTTCCTTTATTTGCCATTTCAGTCCCAATTATCTGCGAACAAAGAAATGTTCCGGTTAAATTAACATCGATAGATTTCTGCCAGAGCGACAATGGATAATTTTCAAACATGGAAAGTTCTGCGGCAGCAGCCGGATACTCGAACATATCGTTTAATGCTGCATTATTTACTAAAATATCTATTTGATTAAAACTTTGCAGAAATTTATCCCTCAGTTTTTTTACGGAATCTGGATTTGTTATGTCTGCACCTATTCCAAAATGACCCGGTCCCAATGATTTAGAAAATTCTTTGCATTTTTCATCATCAAGATCTGTAACTACGACTCTTGCTCCTGCTTCAGCCAATGCTATGCAATGGTTTTTTCCAAGCAGTCCGAGCCCCCCTGTTACTACAGCAACTTTATTTTCAAGCGAAAAAAGTTCAATCGCTTTCATAATTAATTTTGTGCTGTCTTCCTTTAATATCTTTTAAATGACGGTTATATAAATTTTATAGAGGACTTGATCCTTTTTTTATATTTAGAAATCTTTGTAAAGATTAATTTGAATTCTTGTTCTCTAACACTTCCTTAATAATATTTTCGGATTGCTTTTTCGGTTTTGTATTGAAATTACTGGTCTTTCGGAATACAGGTTCAACAGGTTCGCCTCGCAAATAAGATCTAATATTTTTTTCTTCCACGGCTTTCTTCAAGATAGGAAGGACTTCCACATAGACTTTCATTGTGTAAATTATATCTTCATCGGAATGAGAGAAGCTCATGTTGTGAAATCCGCTCCAAAGAATTCCGTTCTTAATCATTTCCTGCTGTACCAGAGATTTCATTTCAAGCGGATTTCCGGCAGCCGTATCAAATGTAACCATCGAACGGCATTCATATCCTATACATTTTGTGTACTTCATTCCTAATTTTTCCGCCAGCTCATTGTAGCCGTTCTTTAATTTTGCACCCTGCTGTGCTAAGTAAGCCGGAACATTTTTTTCTCTTATTTCATTTATCGTGGCTTTAGCGGCAGCAAGCGATAAAGCTTCTCCCCCAAAAGTTGTGTAGAAGAAAACATCCGATTCAAGAAGCTTCATAACATCTTTTCTTCCGGTTAAGATTGAAACCGGCATTCCGTTAGCGGCAGCTTTTGAGAAGCAGGCTAAATCTGCTTTTATGTTGAAGTACTCCTGTGCGCCTCCGACTGCAATACGAAAGCCGGTCCACATTTCGTCAAATATCAGCAGAGTTCCGTGGGAATCACAGATTTCTTTTAATTCATGGAGGAAATTTTTCTGGGGCGCCTCAAATACAAACGGCTCGAGGATTACACATGCAGTGTCGTTGTCAATAGATTCAATAACTGATTTAATATCGTTATAGTTAAAAGTGAATGTCAGATCCTTTACTGCTTCAGGTATTCCTTTATTTCTGTCGGTGACGGAGATGTACCAGTCGTGCCAGCCGTGATAGCCGCAGCAAAGTACTTTTTCCCGGCCTGTAAAAGCTCTTGCCAAGCGTACGGCGGCAGAGGTTACATCTGCACCGGATTTGCTGTAGCGGACCATTTCGGCATTTGGAACAACCTCCCGTATAAGTTCAGCAACTTCAACCTCTAGAGGATGCATTAAAGAAAAAGTAATTCCTCCGGCAAGCTGTGCCTTAATTGCTTCATCAACTTTATCGTAGCAATAGCCTAATGAAATCGGGCCGACACCCATTGTGTAATCAATATATTCATTCCCGTCAACATCCCAGACATGCGAGCCTTTTCCGCGCTGCAGATATACAGGAGCAATTCCTTTAATATGCTGCGTCGGTCCTTTAGCAAGAGTTTGAGTTAACGAGGGAATTAATCCGTATGCTCTGTTATAGAGTTCTTTAGATTTGCTTATATCAGGATAGGAGTTATTAAATTTTACACCATTTGCCATTTTATTCTCCTTTGAATAAAAAGTTAAATTGAATACTGGGGCTCGGTATGATGAATCTTTTTTAACTCTGAAATAATTTTTTCCGCAATCGACCTGCCGTCAAATTTTTCGTACTGCAGTACGTCATTTAACAGTGCCGGCTTGAACCACTTATTTTCCAAAGCAATCGGAAATACTCTGCAGCTTAACCGGTTCTTAACAATAGTTTCACTTAAAATGGAATAAAGACCGCCTGTTAAAAAATGATCTTCCAGTGTTACAACTAAATTTGAATTCTTACAAATATTAATTATCGAATTCTCATCAAATGGTTTTAAAGATCTTACATTAACTACTCCGACGGATTTACTTGAATCGGATAAAATTTTCGATGCTTCTACTGCCTGCTTCAAAAGAAAGCCGTGAACCAGGATAACAGCGTCAGTTCCTTCGGAAATTATCTCTGCTTTCCCGATTTCAAATTCTTTTTGGTGATCAACAGCAGGTTTTATGTTTGTGTAACGAATGTAATAAGGATTGGGCGAAGCAAAAATTTTAGGAAGTCCCAGAAGCATGTCTTCTTCATCGGAAGGGGAGAATACATTTACATTGGGAATACCGCGCATTAAAGAGACATCTTCTATTGCCTGGTGAGTCGGTCCGTTTGCTTCTGAAAGAAATCCTGCAACTGCACCCATTAATTTTACAGGAAGATTTCCGATCCCTACATCTGTCCTGATAAATTCAAATGCGCGCATTGTTAAAAAAGTTGATAAAGCATGAACAACAGGTATTCTGCCGCGTAAAGCCAAACCGGCTGCAATCCCGACCATTGTTTGTTCCGCTATACCGACATCAATAAATCGTTCTTTAACCTTATCCGGAAGATTCCTCATTGCCGCCCGGTTCTCGGCAGTTAAAATAATATAGCGTTCATCTTTCTCTAAAAGATCAAGAAGGAATTCTTCGTAATTCATTTTTATCTCACGATTAATGTATCCGATTTAAGCTCGGTTTTTTTTTGCGTGTAAAGCTCTTTCAATAAAAGATCTACCTCTTCATGCGTAAAATTGCAGAACCATCTGTCGGCTCTTGCTTCTATACTCGGCAGCCCTTTTCCGCGGATAGTATCGGCAATAACTGCAGTAGGTCTGCCCGAAAGAAAAGGAATTGATGTGAATGTTTCATCTAAGTAGTTAAAATCGTGGCCATTGCAGGAAGTAACATTCCAATTGAATGCCTCAAACTTTTTCTCAAGTGATTCAAGGGGAATCAGATCTTCCGTTTTGCAGTTTGCCTGGAATTGATTCCTGTCTATAACCGCAATAATGTTGTCAAGTTTTAAAGCCGAGGCAACAAGCACAGCTTCCCAAACGGAGCCTTCATTTAATTCGCCGTCTCCTAAAATGACTACAATCTTATTTTTTTGATTTTTTATTTTGCAATCGTAAGCAACGCCCATTGAAACAGCGAGCAAATGGCCTAGAGACCCGGAATGAAATTCAATTCCCGGTATTTTTCTATTCGGATGCCAGTAAATAAAATCGTTAGTTTTAAGATGATTTTTTAATCTTCCTTCATTCAATATTCCTAATTCGGCTAAAGTTCCGTAAAGTGCAGGAACATCATGCCCTTTTGAAAGGAAAAGATAGTCACGCTCAGGATCATTTAAATTATTTTCATTGATATTCAGAAAATTGCTGTAAAGATAAACCAGCAGATCTGCACATGAAAGAGAAGCTCCTGTAAAGCACCCGCCGTCTGTTGACATGCGGATAATGTGTTCACGGACTTTGAACGCAATCTGTTTAAGTTCAGCTTCAGATTTTTTTTGCTTCATGTTTAATTTCAGATTAGTCTTCGAAATGATTATTTCGTAATAATCTTTGTTTGTTCTGAATTTATTGTTTTTAATTCTCCCAAGTGATGCCGGTACCAATTAACACCCAGATACTTTTCATTTATTTTCTGCAGCCGCGGCTTTCTTTCAAGCAAAGACAGAATATCATTAATGTTAAATAAATTATTTTTTAAATAAAGCTCGTCATAGACCGATTTTATAAAAAAGTAATCTTCTTCATAATCAATAGTCCATCGGTGGCTCATCGAGTAGTCCAGATCGGTTTCCCAGGTTACATTCCCGATCTTGAATCTCTCGGGACGCTCCCAAATATATGGTGTTGTATGTTCGCGTTCAAAAGATTTTGAGGCATTCTGCCATACAGCCTTCAAGATTTCCATCGAAATTACTTCCACATCGTTTCCGTCGGGATAAGTTGCAGGATGAAGATTGCTTACATAATCGTAATAATTGTTATTATCTATGTAATATTGAATTATTTCCGATATAACTCCCGGATCAATTAACGGGCAGTCGGATGGAATTTTCACGACGACATCTGCATTATACTTTAATCCGGTCCGGTAATGTCTATCAAGCAGATCGGTTGAATGACCTCTAAAGACTTCAATGTTTTCGTTTCTACAGAGATTATATAGATTATCATCCCGCTGTTCATTTGTCGTGGCAACTACAACCGTTCCCGTAAGACTGCTGGCTTTTACCCTTTCAATCATCCTTAATATTAAAGGTTTGCCAGCTAACGGCATCATTACTTTGTCCGGCAGCCTGTTCGAGCCTGTTCTTGCCTGAATAACTGTTACTATATTCATATTCAGAAGTTAAATTTGTTTTGGCAATTTAATTGAAAAGATCAGTTCTGGATTCCGCCAATCTTCTTTTTGATTTATATTTTTCAAAGAAAGCAAAGCGTGGTTTATTAATTTCAATTGAGACGGGGCCTGGAATTTCGTTCAATAATTTTCTGGCAACTTTTGAAATGTTCAAAGCGGATACTCCGCCGTTCTGAATCGGCATAAGTTTCTTTAATTCATCAATATCAAATTCTGAATAGACTTCTTTACCAAGCGCCAGTCCGACATAAACGACACTTGAAAATCGCGTAATCAAAATATCGCAGTTAGCAATCATATGTTCGGTATTTCCCGATGAATAAACCAGAGCGCCTTGCGCATACTTTTTTATTTCCTGAGTAGCTCTTTTAACTTTTTCATTCGGATGAAGCTTGAAAATCAGCTGCTTGCCGTCTGCTATCTTAACTGCTTTTTGAATAAATTTTTTCCGGTTTTCATACTTATACGTTTCCCGGGTGTCGGAAGTTGCAACCAAAACATAATTTTTATAGGGGAAATCGTTTTCCAGGTATTCGACGCAGTTATCGAAATTCGGAATTCCGGTCACTTCAATTTTGGCCGGATCAACCCCTTTCCTTACAAAAAAATCTTTATAACCTTCGGAAGCAACACAGAATTTAGTATATGCATCTGATAAGCCGGTTGTTGAGGTGCTTGCAATCCATCTCGGCAGTTTTAATTTTTTAACGAGAAAATAGGAAAAATTTTCCGGATCAGTCATACCTTCCTGAACCAGGATTACTTTTTTGTTCCTAATATTTTTCGGAAAAATCAGATCGCTGCATGTTAATACCAGATCGTAATTGTTTTCTGCACCTTCGAAATCTATTTTAAGGTTGTTTTCTACCAAGTACCTGATTGTTTTTTTTCTGAATTGTCCTCCCAAAAGGGAAAAATCCAACAGACTTGTAAATGAAAGAAGTCTTATAAATCCGTCAGCGTAGTAAGGTGTGAAATAGCAGTCAAATTCCGGCAAATGCTCGGATATTTTATGCATCATGGTGGTTTGATTCAATGAACCGCAGATTAAAAGTATCTTTCCTTTTCTCATTAAAAATCTTTTTAAAAATTGCCCAAAAATTAAGATTTATATGTTATGGAATTATCAAGAAATTATTACCGCTTTATTAAGCAATATTTTAAAGAAATTCCGGAAATATTTAATCTATATCAAAATAATAAACTTTTTGAAACAAATGCATGCTAAAACTCATGGATACAAAAGTTTAGATGAATAAGAAATCGGCCAAATTTGGTGAGATTTTTTTTGAAAGTTGTATAGTTTTGCTGTAATGTTTAAATTCACACTGCTTTTATAAAAAACGGAAAGCATTTTCCCAATGAAAATAATAAAACCAAACCGCCTGCAAAAGGGAGACGTTATCGGAATTATATCTCCTGCTTCTTCACCGGATGATTTAACTAGAATAGATACTGGTGTGCATTACCTGGAAACCCTTGGTTATAGAGTTGAAGTAGGAAAACATGTAGGGAAAATTCATGGTTACCTTGCCGGAAACGATGAAGAAAGAGCGGAAGATATTCACGCAATGTTCAGGAATAAATATGTAAAGGCGATTATCTGTATTAGAGGAGGTTACGGAACAACGCGGCTTATTGATAAAATTGACTACAGGCTTATTAAAAGTCATCCTAAAATTCTTGTTGGCTATAGCGATATAACTGCATTGCAGCTGGCCATTTTTCAAAAAACCGGAATTATAACATTTGCCGGTCCGATGCTCGCAGTTGATTTTTATAACGAAGTAAATCCTTATACCGAAGATATTTTCTGGACATTGTTAACTTCAAAAAAGAAAATAGGAAGAATAAGCTTTCCTGAAGATGAGAAGCTCCACGATTTAGTTCGGGGAATGACTGCAGGTTCAATTATAGGCGGGAATCTTGCAATGATCTGTTCGTTAATGGGTACACCTTTCTTTCCTTCTTTCAGAAATAGAATTTTACTGCTTGAAGATACAAGCGAAGCTCCCTACAGGATCGATAGAATGCTGAACCAGCTTAAATTAGCAAAAGTTTTTGAACATGTTAAAGGTGTGATCTTAGGTGCATTTGTGGACTGCAATGAGCAGGATCCGTCAAAAAGAACTTTAACCCTTGGTGAAGTGATAGATGATTATTTCGGAAGTTTAAAAATCCCTGTGGTTTATAATTTTCAGCATGGCCATTTAAAGAACAATATTACAGTTCCGATAGGTTTAAAAATAAAATTAAATGCTTCACGGGGAATTATCGAGTATCTTGAGCCCGCATGCAGGTAGGTTTTAATGGTTATGGTAACCTGTAACCGGTAAATGGTAAATAAGTAGAATGATTATTCTATTGTGAAAGGGGAAAAATGCGGCGTGCAAAAAGTTTTAGAGATTTAGAAGTTTACAAGTTATCTGGGGAATTATCCGGAGAAGTTTTTCCATTTCAAAGAGCTTTCCTAAGGAAGAAACTTATTCATTGACAGATCAGGTCAGGAGATCATCGCATTCTATTGGTGCGCAAATCGCAGAGGCATGGGCGAATAGACGATACGCAAAACACTTTATATCAAAATTCACAGATGCTGATGGTGAACTGCAGGAGACTCAACATTGGTTGGAAAATGCATTTGATTGTAAATATTTAGATAAAATCCATTTAGATAGTTTCTTAAGCAAATGTGAATCAATTGGTAAGATGATAAATGGAATGATTA
>DAISZW010000076.1:0-4541 GCA_036824595.1 Ignavibacteriaceae bacterium | reverse complement strand
TTACCGATCACTGTTCATAGTGAATAAAAGTAAAATATTTTTTTGCAAAGACTTCGCTGGCTTTCTTGACTGAAATCTTATCCGGGAATATTCCGAAAATTGTCGAGCCGGTTCCGGTCATTAAAGCAAATAAAGCACCTAAAAAGTACATCTCGCTTTTTATTTCACCCAGCTCCGGAAATTTCTCAAAAATAATCTCTTCAAAATCGTTTGTAACTATTCCTTTTAAGGATATAAAATCGGGTGCCCTGCCGTCGAATAATTCCAAAAGATTAATTTCTGAATTCTTAGGTTTTATATTCTCATAAGCCCATCTTGTCGAGATATGAACCCCGGGATTGACTATAAGAACCGGATAATTAATTTTAAAATTGATTTCTTTAAGTTCATCTCCTTTTGAAACCGCATAAGAAGGTTTTGGATTTAAGAAGAAAGGAACATCAGCTCCGATTTTTGCCGCGACATTAACCAGACTTTGGCTCCTTAGGTTCAGTTTTAAAAAATCATTTAAACCGGTCAGTACTGCGGCCGCATCGGAGCTTCCGCCGCCCATTCCGGCGCCGATAGGAATATTCTTTTCAAGTTCAATCCGGCATTTAAACTTCCTCTCAAGATGATTTTCCAGACTTTCCTTTGCTTTAAATATTAAATTCTTCGGATCATTCTTGATTGAATCGTTATTACTTATAAAAGCAAATTCTGCAGATTCCCCAATTACAATTTTGTCAAATAAATTCACCGGATAGAAAATTGTATGGATATCATGATAACCGTCAGAGCGTTTACGGATTACATTTAATCCGATATTTATTTTTGCCGGAGTATTTATTTCAATTTTTTGCATTAAAAAAATTTTTTGAGTTCTTTAATATGTTCCGGAGATGATCCGCAGCATGCACCGATGAAGGATGGCTGCCCTTTTAAATTTTCGGCGGCTACTTGAATATAATCATGAGGAGTAACATTGCAGCTTAATCCCCGATTGGCAGAAGAATTATTTCCTTCCGTCAGGCAATTCAAGTAAAATCCCCAGTTAAAATCTTTAAGAAGATAAGAAGTTTTTTTTATGGCTTTCCGCAATAGCGAAGGGGAAATGCAGTTGAATCCTAGAGCGAGAGGATTTTTATCAAGAATATATTTTAATGTTTCTGTTAAATCTTCACCGGATAAAAGTTTCAATTCGCCGTTAAAAAAAAGACTTACTATATACGGTATTTCATTTTTGCAGCAGTGGCTGCAGATGATTTTAATTTCATCAAAATGGCTTTGGGTTTCATTAAGAATTAGATGGCAGCCGTTTTCAAGAAGCAAGCCAATGTGTGTATGGTGGTTTTTCTTTAGTTCATTTAAAGAAAGTGTACGTTCGGTTTGATAACAATCTTCTGCTGGAGCATTTGATCCTGCAACTATTATTGGCAGTCCTTTCGCCGCCTTTAAGGCAATGTTTACACTTTCTTTAACAAGTTTCTTCAAATTAATTTTTGAAAAGCTTTTTACTGCAGCAGGGTTAGTCCTGAATGTATTGGTTGTTATAATGTCTGCACCGGCAGAAATATATTCCTTATGAATATTAAAAATCAAATCGGGATTTTTTTGGTTTAACAGCGACATCCACATTGCGCTGTCAGGTTTGAAGCCTCTTTGCTGCAATAAGCTCCCCATTGCGCCGTCTAGAATCAGCGGCCTCTTTATTCTTTTTGAAAGCGAGAATAGATTAATTTGATTCATTTGGTACTTAGACTCCGTGTATCTCCGTGCTCTCCGTGTCTCTGTGGTAAAATCTTACCACGGAGACACAGAGGACACAGAGAATCACAGAGAAACTTTTTTTGGAGTTATTTTCAAATAATAATCAATAACTTCTTTTACAATAAGGTCAAGATCAATTCTTTTGATGCACTCTAAATTATACGGGCACACTTTTTTCCAGCAGGGAGAGCAGAATAAATCTTCCGGGTAAAGTTTTATTCCCCGGCCGTAGAGATCTATTTCCGTCCAGCAGCTTACACCGAACCAGGCGATTACAAATTTCTTTAACGCGACTGCCAGATGCATTCCGAATGAATCGCCGGTTATAATTACATCTGCTATATCTTCAAAGCAAGCGCCTTTCCTGACGCCGAGGTTAGCGGGCGTATTTATAATCTTATCCTCAAACCTGGAATAAATTAATTTATTTCTTTCGGTATCTTCCGGTCCCCCGAATAAGGCAATTTTAAATTTTCCTGCAGCAAGTAATTTTTCAATCAGGTAAACATGCTGATCGATATTCATCTTTTTATTCGGGTAAAGCTCGGAACAGCCGGTATTAAAACCGACCACAAAATCATTTTCATTTATCCAGTTTTCTTTTTTGTACTCTGAAATAAATTTTTTCTCTTCATCTGTAAAATTGAAAACATACTCATCTCTTTGATAATCGAGCTCGAAGGTTTCGGCAAGATATTCCTGTCCGGTTTTACGGTTTACCCGGAACTTCAGGTTATCATCCATGCCGAGATTGTAATTATAGACAGCTCCTTCATTCACCGGTATAATTTTCCCATCCTGATTTAACCCGAAACCAAGCTTAACCTTTGCATTCAGAGAATTTAAAAAAGCGCATGACCTCTGCGATTTATCGACATTCATTACATAATCGAAATTCATCTCTTTTAAGATTGAAAGGGATTCAAAATCGTATGCATACACATGATCTACATATTCATTGTTATAAAGAAGCGGAAGTGTACTCTTTAAAGTTACCCAGTAAATTGTGGACTCCGGGAATTTCCTTTTTATTCCCGGCAGCTGCGCCGTAGTCATCAATACATCACCCATTGCATCAAGATTTATAATCAGAATTTTTGTACCGACAGGAATATTATCCTTGCAGCCGTCCAGCCAGCAGTTATGATCGGGGAAACAGGGTTTATATCCGCTGAATCTTTTACATGACGGAATGGGTTTTTCATTTAAGTTCATTTAATGTGTTTCTCCAAAAAGGGCTTAAATTTTTCTATCACCTTGCTGAAAGCGACATTTTTTAAAGTAGCTTCTCTTGTTTTAATATATTCGAAATCGGAATTCAGCGGAGACCAGATTAGATTTTCTGTTTTGTATTGAACATAAATACCGAAAACAGGCAGACGTTTGATTGAAGCAAGATGTATTGCCGCCGTATCCGGTGTAAATAAAAGATTTAATTTAGACATAATAGAGGCAAAATCATCGAACGCGGGGGAATAAAAAAACGGGACTTCCCGGTTCCCGGGTAGAATTCTAAACGTTATTTCATTAGCAAGATAAAGATCGGCAGGCGAACAGAGCACTAATGAGTATACATCATATTCTGAAAGAAAATTAAGCAGCAGCCTGTAATTTTCTACTCCCCAGAACCTTGCTTTGCTGCCGGCTGAGATATTTACACCTACTATAAATTTGTTTTCTCTGAATCTCTTTTGAATATACTGATCTGCATTTTTTATCGATTCTTCTCTTGGATAATAATGAATCGTGATGTTTTTGTTTTCCTGAGTTGATAAGCTTATTCCAAAAAGTTTTCCTATTTCCAAAATCCTGTAAACAACATGCGAGTTCATTGGGTTCAATCTCGGGACAGTTGCGGTATAAATTTTTTTATTCTCTTTTTCCAATCCGAATTTATTGGAAGTTTTGCTTAATGCAACAATAAAGCTTACGGTGGTTGAGACATCGTCGTGGAGATCAACAACCGTATCGATTTTTTCCTTTGATACAAATCTTACCGCATCAAAAATTCCCCCGACACTTTTATGGTGAATAATCACTCTATCGACAGAAGGATTGTTTTCAAAAACAAAATAATTTTTTTTATCTGCCAGAACATATATTCTGCATTTTAGTTCCGATTTAATTTTGTGCAGCAGCGGCGTTGTAACAAGCGCATCCCCGATCTTGTTCAATCTGATAAACAGGATTTTTTGAAATTCTTTTTTTCCTTCGGGTCTCCTTCTAAATGAACTGAATAAGATCAACAGCATCAGAAGAAAATATTTAAAGAAATATTCTATTTTTTTCATTCGAGCCGGCAGTTTCAACTAATATTAAGTATCTGAAAATCTTTTAAAATTCCAAATAATAACTGATTATAGGATATTTAGTAATTCTTCGATCCTAAATTTATTGATTTATTACTTCTATTTGAATTTTTTAGTTTCAATACTGGGAAGGAACCCGGTAAGCAGTCCGATCAAAGGAAGGAACGCACATACATGATAAACGAAATTTATGCTTGTTAAATCAGCCAGCCAGCCGAGTACTGCCGAGCCGATACCTGCCATTCCGAATGCGAAACCGAAAAAGAGGCCGGCGATCATACCGATTTTACCGGGCAGAAGTTCCTGCGCATAAACAAGTATTGCCGGGAATGCGGATGCTAGGATGAATCCTATGATAAGCGTGAGAATTGTTGTCCACAGAAGATTTACATGAGGCATGATTAAAGTAAAAGGGGCGGAGCCGAGAATTGAAAACCAGATTATATATTTTCGTCCGAACCTGTCACCCAGCGGACCGCCTAT
>DAISZW010000234.1:0-4400 GCA_036824595.1 Ignavibacteriaceae bacterium | reverse complement strand
TTAATTAAAAATAAGATTTGAAATTTAAGCCTATACCGGAAGAAAGTCAAGAAAAAGAGGTGTCCCTTAAGTACGGAATGGATAAAAAGGGACACAATTATGATTCTGATTGTTATGTAGAAATTAATATCGCAAATGCAGTTAGTAATCAATTCTGCGTTAGAAATTTCTATTTCATAAAATTCATTCCGGGAATGTCCATTTTCTGATAACCGGCAGGAGGAGCAAATAAATCACTGCTTACCGGTGTTTTTTCAATTTTTTTAACTTCCCATTGATATTGCAATTCACCTGAATCATCTTTTTGAATAATCATCATTGGAAAGAATCCCTCCCGCATAAATTTAGGCAGCCATTCCGGGTTTTGCGATTCACCCATTGTGCTGCCGGATAAATTAAAAATCCCCAGCTGTTTTGTTGCCCACATTTCGCTGATGTTTCCGTCTTCGTCCGTTAATAGCAGCTTTTCACAATTGTACCCATTAATCTCTTTTGTTTCACCGGTCATCTTTACCTTCCCCATGATCTCATCCATTTCTTCTTTGGTGGTTTCCGATTCTTCAAAATTGTACTCCATATACATTTTTTGGCTGGGCATAAGCATTATTGATTTTTTCTTGGCCGGATCAATAATCATCGACATATTCTGGTCACTTTCCTCCATATTAAAATCCAACCTGACTTTTTTTCCTTTAATCGAATAATTCATATCGCCGTTAACATCCTCACCTGTAATTTTAATTTGAATTCTCCCTTCAAAATCGCTTTGCGGGAAGGCATTTCCGAAAAGAAACGAAAGAATTATGAACAACATAGAAAACCGCATTATATTACGCATCTTTGTACTCCTTAGATAAATAATTTAAAAAAAATTTAATGGGGATAATTTAAGCTAAAAAAAGTTTTTGCCAAACTTGAAGGTCTTCACCATTGCAAAAAAAAGAGGCTGGAAAGAATAAAAAGATTCTTTCCCCTTCATTATTAATTTCAGGCTGTAATCTTCGTCGGTATCGGTTCTGAGATATATAGTCTGCGAAAACTGTCCGGCTAATTCTTCAGGATCATTGAAATAGGCATAATTATCATTTAGTTTGATTTTATACTTAAACCTGGACGGATTAAAAAGATATTTTTCTTTAACTTCAAGATGAACATAAGGAGGAGGATTGTAAATCTCCGCAGAAAACCAGAAGGTTACCCCATCCAGCTTATTCTTAATATTCTGGTCAATATATGTCCAGCCTGGAGGATACTTAATTCTAACGTTCAACGAAGATTCTTTATAAACCTGCATTAAAACCGAAGTATCGGCAGAAAATTTATAAATATCCGGAAAGCTCGCCTCATTATTTATTTGAGTTTCCAGTTCATCAGTTTTTTCCTCCATGAGAAATGCATCTTTACCACTGTCTTCCGGAATTTGCTTAATATTTTCAATTTCAGCCGTTTCGACCTGGATATATGCAGAATCGGGTGAAGAATATTCTCCGAAAAACTTCAAAAGATAGCCTGCTGCAAATAGGATTGCAATATGGATAAACAGAGAAGCAGATACGGAGAAAATTGAAAATCCTTCCTTATTTATTATCCCGGTTAAATTCATATTAATGAATACAAATGAAACTAAATCACTTCTTAAATTTAACTAATGTTATCAATCAAATTTAGTGCTAAATTTAGGGTCATTAAAACAACTTGCTCATCACTTTGCTGCATGTGCTTTAATTACTATTTTTACACCGTTTTTACAACAATTTAAGGATGACTATGAAATTTCTTATTACGGGCGGAGCCGGATTTTTAGGTATAAATTTAATCCGCTACTTATATTCAAGAAACCATGATATTGTTTCCCTGGACATTGCTGATTTTGAATATCCCGATATGAAGGATAAAATTAAAATTATAAAAGGAGATATAAGGAACAAGAGTACCGTCCAGGATGCTGCAAAAAATATAGATATAATTGTTCACACTGCAGCGGCACTCCCGCTTTACAAACCTGAAGATATTTTTTCAACAGATATTGATGGGACTAGAAATGTTCTTGAAGCAGGAGAACTTAATAACATTCAGAGGTTTATTCATATCTCATCAACTGCCGTGTACGGCATACCAGATCATCATCCTTTAAAAGAAGAAGACGAGCTTGACGGAGTAGGACCATATGGACAGGCAAAAATTCTGGCAGAGGAAGAATGTTTAAAATTCAGGAAAAAAGGAATGTGTGTTTCCATTCTCAGGCCAAAATCATTTATAGGACCTGAGAGACTCGGTGTTTTCGATCTTCTCTACGATTGGGCAAAGGACGGCAAAGGATTCCCAATGATCGGGAATGGAAAAAACAGGTACCAGCTTTTAGATGTTGAAGATCTTTGCGGAGCAATTTATTTATGCTCCACACTTGAAAAGGAAAAAGTAAATGATACTTTTAACATCGGCGCCAAAGAGTTTACAACAATGAGGGAAGATTACCAGGCGGTTTTAGATTATGCAGGAGCCGGAAAAAAGATTGTCGGCCTTCCTGAAACACCGATTATCTGGACTTTAAGATTTTTGGAAAAATTAAAGCTCTCCCCGCTTTATAAATGGGTTTACGAAACTGCATCAAAGGATTCTTTTGTATCAATTGAAAAAGCGGAAAAGATGCTGGGATACAAACCGAAATTTTCCAATAAAGATGCACTTATAAGAAATTATAAATGGTACCTGGAGCATATTGATGAATTCAAAAATACCAGCGGAATTTCACACAGGGTTCCATGGAAACAAGGAATATTAAGATTTGCAAAGGTTTTCTTTTAATATTTCCGAATTATTTGTGAGATAATATCATCCGGTTTATCTTATTTAGTTCTATTTTAGAAGAAACAGGAGCGCAAAATGAAAAGCAAAAAAGATTTTCTAAAAGAAGAAATAAAACATATCGATATAAAACAGCACAACGTTGTTCAACTAGTGGATGCTATGGAACATATGGCATTTTCTGCCCGAAACTTAAACCGAGCCGCCGGGATTTACGACATGATGCTGAAGGATAAAGAATGCGGTATAATATTAACACTCGCCGGAAGCATCTTCAGTGCAGGTTTGAAAAGAGTTGTTTACGATCTTGTAATGAATAATATGGTTGATGCTATTGTTTCTACAGGCGCAATAATGGTCGACCAGGATTTTTTTGAAGCACTAGGATTTAAACATTACATCGGGTCTCCGTTCAGCGACGATAATCTTCTGCGTGAGCTCCACATTGACAGAATTTATGATACTTACATAGATGAAGATGAACTGAGAATATGCGATGAAACATGCGGAAAAATTGCCGACTCTTTGGAACCGCGTCCCTATTCTTCACGCGAGTTTATCTGGGAAATGGGAAAATACCTTGAAGACCACGGTGGACCAAAAGCAGATGACAGCGTTATTTATGCCTGCTATAAAAAGAATGTACCGATCTTTGTTCCAGCTTTCTCCGACTGCTCCGCAGGATTCGGCTTCATCATGCACCAAACCCAAAATCCCGCAAAACACCTTTCAATAGACTCAGCAAAAGATTTTCTTGAGTTAACTCAGATTAAATTGAAATGCAATGAAACCGGAATATTTATGATAGGCGGAGGTGTTCCGAAAAATTTTACACAGGATATAGTTGTTGCAGCGGACATACTTAAGGAAGATGCTCCTATGCATAAATACGCAATCCAAATTACCGTTGCTGATGAGAGAGACGGTGCACTTTCAGGCTCCACGCTTAAAGAAGCAAGCTCATGGGGTAAAGTTGAAACCACTTACGAGCAGATGGTGTACGGAGAAGCAACCGTTATAATGCCACTTGTTGCAGGATATGCATATCATAAAGGAAGCTGGAAGGAAAGAAAACCGAAAGAATTTCAGAAAATCTTTTCAAGAGAGAATATTATTGCTTAGCTGATCATTTTCCAAATCGGCCGATTAAAACTCGTCGGGCATTTCCTTAAGCTGCTTATATGTAAACACGGGACCATCTTTGCAGACATACACATTGCCTATGTTGCAGCGTCCGCACTTGCCTAAGCCGCATTTCATCCTGTTCTCGAGAGTAGTAATAATATTTTCCTCAATAAAACCGAGTTTCACCATCACGGGAAAGGTATATTTGATCATTATGGGGGGTCCGCAGATAATTGCAACTGCATTTTCACTTTGAGGTGAAACTTTTTCTACAATTGACGGGACAAACCCGATCTCTCCTTTCCACTCCCCGTTTTCTCCCCCGGGATCAACAGTTAAAACTGTATTTATACCGCTCATCGATTTCCATTCTTCCAGCTCCTGTTTGTATACCAAATCGGCGACAGTCCTTGCTCCGTAAATAATTGTAATATTTTTAAATTGATCTCTAAGATCAAGAACATTCCAGA
>DAISZW010000233.1:0-4414 GCA_036824595.1 Ignavibacteriaceae bacterium | reverse complement strand
AATGGAAAATAAAGGACTGTTATTTATCCCCGATATAAGCGGGTTTACGAGATTCATTAACCAAGTAGAAATCGAACACAGCAGATTAATTATTCAGGAACTGCTGGAGATACTCATCAATTCGAATATGATCGGGCTGCAGATCTCCGAAATTGAGGGGGATGCTATTCTCTTTTACAAGTTTGGAGAATATCCCGACCTGCAGGAATTATATAAACAGGTGGAAAAAATGTTTATTGAATTCCATAAAAATGTTAATGCTTACGACAGAAGACGCTACTGCTTCTGCAAAGCCTGCTCATCGGTTGTAGATCTGTCACTGAAAGTAGTAACCCATTATGGAGAATTCACCGGCTATAATGTAAGGAACTTCAATAAACTGATTGGTAAAGATGTAATTGTGGCGCATCAGCTTTTAAAGAATGATATCGATCAGCATGAATATTGGCTAGTAACAAACAATTTATTAAGGGATAATTTTCCTTCCGGCTTTACTCAATGGATGAGCTGGAACAGCAGTATTAAAAAGACTGAAGCCGGTGAAATACCATTTTATTATGCACAATTGAGTCCCCTCAGAAACGAAATCGCACCTGACCCTGTTCCCGTTGTGGACCTTTCAAACAAAATTAAAATACTCTCATTAACAAAAGAATATGAAACGGATATTATAACTTTGTTTCATGCTGCAGGGGACTTAAATTACCGCAGTCATTGGCTGGAGGGAGTAAAAAAAGTGGAAGAGATTGATCATATTCTTCCACGTGTAGGCATGCGGTGTAAATGCATAATGGAAAATGGTGAAGTGAGTATTTATTCCAGCAGCTATTCTTACAACGACGAAAAAATTGAATTCAGCGAAACAGATGAACTAGATAAAAGTACGGTTTATTATAGCCTTGAAAAACTTGGTGAAAAGCAAACAAGACTCAGAATTGATTATTATCTTCGGAAAAGTTTGGAGGATGATTCATCGGAATTGACGAATAGAAATAAAATAGAAGAGAGGTACCAGATATCTTTAAAAAATCTTGTAGAGCTTGTAAAAGAAATTAAGCTCTCTGTCTAAACTTTATAAAATTATTAAATAATTAAAGAGCCGCTTTCTATAAGCGGCTCATCTAATTTGAATACATTAAAAAAACTATTTAAGAACTGCAAATTCTTTTACCGAAATAAAATTACCCGAAGCGATTCTGTAAAAATAAATTCCGCTCTGTAATTCATCAGCATCAAAATCTAATTCATAATTACCTGCATTTTTATACTCATTTAACAATGTAACCATTTCTTCTCCAATTGCATTAAATACTTTCAATTCTACAAACCCGGGATCAGCAATTGAATATCTAATTTTTGTTGACGGATTAAATGGATTCGGATAATTTTGACTCAATGAGTAACATATAGGAACTTCTTGCCGTAAGACAGAAGTAACTGAAGGGACGGTAAATCTAATAATTTTAGTAACTCCTGCAGCAGAAGGATCTAAAGCAAAATGCGTGGTCAATTTTAATGAAAGGACATAATTTCTTGCATTCATTAGAGAAGCTTTTATTGTTACCGTAATATTGTAAGAAATTAGAGATGCATAAGGCTTTTGTAAACAAAAACAAACCCAGGATTTTATTTGACAATCCTTTCTTCAAATTGCTGAAAAGCAGAAAATGCGTTAAAGATAAGATTTGGAAAAACAGCACGAAGAGGATGATATCTACAAAAGTTACATTCATTCAGTGCCCCCTTATAATTTAATCAAGGTGTCAAAATTTAAACAAATAGAAGAAATTATTAAAGAATAAAAGAATGAAAATACAGCCTTCTATCAGAAATTTTTATTTACCGAAAGCATTTCCAGATCGTTTTTTTACGATTATAATGGAAAATTTATTCATCTTAAAACCATTCAAAAACTAAATAATTCTCAAAAATGTCCGATAATGGGGCTATATAGCTATACTTTGATGTAAAATGCGATTGGAATAAATGATATTAAAAATAGGATTTTTATGGTTTCTGCTGTTGGTTTATTGTATGTATCCTGCGGATAGCCTTACTGTTTCTTTCGAAAAAAATTCATCTATCTCTTACGGAATTGAGACGGATTTTAACACTCAATACATCTGGCGAGGATTAAGCTTCAATAAAGGATTTATTGTACAGCCATCACCCTGGATCTCCTTCTCAAATTTTACTTTAAGCATGTGGGGAAATCTTCCTGTAAATGATATCAATTCAGCAGACGGAAATGAGATTGATTTTACAGCAGCATACCTTTATGCGTTTGAAGATCTTTCAATAGAACCATCCTTAAATTATTATACTTACCCGGATCAGGAGGAAGCGCCTTCAACCGCAGAAGGGAATCTGAAAGCTGCATATAAAATATTTGAATCAGAATTATATGCCAATCTGACTTTAGATATCCTGGAGTACTCCAGCAGCTTTACTTCCGATTTTGGAATAGTTCATGAAATTAGTTCCAATGAAAAAATGAACTTAGTAATTGATTTAAACACCGGCTGGGGGAATAAAAAATTCAATCAGAGCTATGTAAATCCAGATTATATGGAAGGTTATCTTAATTATTTAAGCATTTCAGTTTCTTCAAATTATTATTTAACAAATGGGATATATATAAAACCTCATATTGAACACTACAGGATTTTAAGCTTGGTTTTAAAAGAAGTATCGGGAAGTAGTCTGTTCAATTTCGGATTCCTAGTCGGTGCAGAGTTTTAGAGAGATAAAAAGAATTAAGATTAAATATTTAGTCCCTAACAGTTTTTTCGGAATAGTATAACAGTAATCATCTCATATTAAGTTGAAAAAATTTGAAGAATTACAAATCTTAAAATACCCGTAATTATGTAAAGATAATATGAAAATTAAATCGAAAATATTCATTTTAATTTCAGGAATAGCACTCCTTTTTATGCTTGGAATAGTACTATTTAAAATCTCCGAAGATGCAAAAATTGAGGACCTGTTCAAGTCGGAAGAAAAAGAAAAAACTATTTCATTTCATAAAACTATTGAGTCGGTCGGGAAAAGCCTTGAAGCGTTTGCATATGATTACAGCTACTGGGATGAGTTAGTTGAATTTATGAAGACGAAAGATCCTCAATGGGCCAATGAAAATATCTGTCAGGCTTTAGCCACCTATAATGCGCAGTATGTCTGGCTGTACAAACCGGATTTTACATTATTTTACGCAACCGATTCGACTATACTGGGGAAATTTCATCTAACGAGACAAAACTTTAAGGAAATGTTTAAGGATACCCTATTCTCTCATTTCTTTGCTTTGGTGAATGAAGGGCTTTTGGAGATACGGAGTTCGCCGGTTCAGCCCACTTCGGATTCTGAAAGAATTACAAAACCGCAAGGATATTTTTTTACAGGCCGTCTCTGGAGTAAAGAATTTTTAGACGATCTGTCGCTTCAATCATCCTCCGCGATCGATATCGTACTTTTCGAGAAATACAAACAAAATGGAAAACAAGCCTATCAGTCAAAAGCTCAAAAAACAACCTACAAAGATTTTATGGTAAAGGCTTCCATGGTTATTCCAGGCTGGGATGGAAAACCGATTGCACGGATAATATCATCCCATGATCTTCCGATGCTGAGAAAATTAAATGAATTCGTAAACAACCAGATTTTATATTCGCTTATTTTATCATTATTAATCCTTCTGATATTGTCGGTTTTCTTATTAAAAACTGTCAGTAAGCCGTTAAAAATAATTTCAAAAAGCCTTGAAGAAGAGAATTCATCGGGATTAGATTATTTAATAAAAGATAAGGCGGAATTCGGAAAGTTAAGCACACTCATCCGGCAGTTTTTTGTCCAAAAAGATAAATTAGTGGAAGAAATAAAGCAGAGGGAATTAATTGAATCATCGCTTCAAAAAAGTGAAACCAAATACAGGAAAATTTTCGAGAATGTTCAGGATGTTGTTTTCCAGGCAGATAATAATAGAATTTTGACTTCGGTAAGTCCATCGGTTGAAAGATATTCTGAATATAAACCCGAAGAGTTGATTGGAAAGCCCTTAAATGGATTCTATTATAATGCCGATGATGCACAAAGGCTCGAGAGAGAATTGCTTGAGAAAGGAGAAGTGGCAAACTTCGAAACCGTATTAAGATCAAAAAGCGGAAAACTTGTTAATGTTCTAATTAACTCTCAACTTGTTTATGATAAAAATGGAAATATAATAGGTTCGGAGGGAAGTGTTAGAGATATTTCACTGCTCAAGTTGAATGAAGAAAAAATTAAAAAGCTTTCGCGGGCAGTGGAGCAAAGTCCTGTTTCCATTGTCATTACCGATACTTCGGGAAGAATTGAATATGTAAATCCAAGGTTTGCGGAAATCAGCGGTTATTCATACGAAGAACTGATAGGTCAA
>DAISZW010000232.1:0-4426 GCA_036824595.1 Ignavibacteriaceae bacterium | reverse complement strand
AAGCCGAACAAAAACTAAGAGAGAAACAGTATTCAAACGGCGGATGGCCGTGGTTTCCCGGTTTGCCTGAGAACAGGTTTATTACTCAATATATTGTTGTTGGATTCGGTCATCTTGAAAGGTTAGGAATAAAAGACTTAAGAGAAAATGTTGTAATATGGGAAATGCTGAAAAAAGCAGTCCTTTATTCAGATGTCAGAATGTATGAAGATTATGAATATCTGAAAAAGATCGGGGCGGATCTTTCTCTAAAACATATCGGGTATATACAGGTGCAATATCTTTATGGAAGAAGCTACTATCTCGATATTCCTGTCGAAGAGAAATATAAAGAAGCATTTGAATACTGGAAGGGACAAGCGCAGAAATATTGGTTAACCAATAATAAATACATGCAGGGCATGATTGCACTTGCATTATACAGGCTTTATGATGCAAAGACGGCAAAAGATATTGTAAAATCGATAATTGAAAATGCTGTTTTCAATGATGAAATGGGAATGTATTTCAAAGAAGAATGGGGATGGTGGTGGTATCAGGCTCCGATTGAAACGCAGGCTTTACTCATTGAGGCAATCGATGAAATTACGAAAGACCAGGAATCTGTGGATCTTCTGAAAATCTGGCTGCTGAAGCAGAAACAGGTCCAGGATTGGAGAACAACTAAAGCTACAGCGGAAGCATGCTATGCATTGCTGCTTAGAGGAACCGACTGGCTTTCAGAAACCAAAATGCCTGTTATTAAAATCGGGTCTGAGACTCTAAAGCTTGTCGATAATCCCGAGATACATATTGAATCCGGGACAGGATATTTTAAAACATCCTGGAAAGGGGAAGAGATAAAACCGGAAATGGGGAAAATTACAGTTACAAATAATAATAAAGTTGTTTCATGGGGATCCTTGTACTGGCAGTATTTTGAGCAGCTTGATAAAATTACTCCGCATGAAACTCCCTTGAAAATTAAGAAGCAGCTATTTCTCCAGATAAATTCAGACACAGGTGAGAAGATTGTCCCGCTGGATAAAGGGACAAAATTAGCTCCGGGAGATATTGTAAAGGTAAGAATTGAAATCAGGGTTGACAGAGATATGGAATTCGTTCACCTTAAAGATATGCGTGCTTCCGGGTTTGAACCGGTGAATGTACTCTCCAGGCATAAATACCAGGATGGGTTGTGGTACTACGAAAATACGCGCGATGCCGCAACTAATTTCTTCATGGACTGGCTGCCGAAAGGAACTTATGTATTTGAATATCCTCTCCGTGTAATTCATAAGGGAGATTTCTCTAACGGAATAACCACAATGCAGTGTATGTATGCTCCGGAGTTTGCGAGTCATTCTGAAGGTGTACGAGTGAAAGTCGGGACGGATTAAATATTGGGATAATGGAGTTGTAGGGACAAGTCGTGACTTGTCCCTACCCAGCAGAAATATCAATAAACAAAAAACAAATTACAAATAATAATCAATAATCAATTATCAATAATCAAAAAAGAAATAATGGCACACTTCAAAGAACAAATTTCCACGCAAGAATTAGTTGAGAAGATAAAAAACCCCGATGTAAAAATTATCGATATACGTTCAATTGATGCATACAACGGATGGAGGGAAAAAAATGAGAAAAGAGGCGGCCACATTAAAGGAGCGAAAAGTCTGCCGGTTAAGTGGGCTAAATATATTGATTGGATTGAAATTGTAAGGTCCAAAAGAATTCTGCCGGAAGACTTTTTAATTATTTACGGTTATGATAAAAATCAGATAGACAAAATTGCAGAACTGTTCGTGAAGACAGGATATCCTAACGTGACCGTTTATTATTCTTTTATCGGCGAATGGAGCGCTAATGAAGAATATCCTATGGAAAGACTGCTGAGGTATACTCAATTAGTTCCGGCTAACTGGCTAAATGAGCTTATTACACAAGATGCAGCTCCGGAGTACACAAATAATAAATATGTAATTTGCCATGCACATTATCGAAATAAAGAAGATTATGAAAAAGGACATATACCTAGTGCTGTTGATATAGATACGCTTTGTCTTGAAGCTCCGGAAACATGGAACCGCCGTCCATCGGAGGAATTAAAGAAAGCGCTGGAATCTCATGGTATTACTTCCGATACGACAGTTATTTTATATGGAAGATTTTCATTTCCGGATAATAATGATCCTTTTCCGGGAAGTAGTGCCGGACAATTGGCAGCTATGCGGTGTGCATTCATTTTGATGTATGCGGGTGTAAAAGATGTTCGTGTGCTTAACGGTGGATTACAATCATGGATTGACGAAGGATTTGAAATTACTTCAGAAGAAAGTAAAAAACAGCCGGTCTCTGATTTTGGAACTGATATTCCGTCTCACCCTGAATTGGCAGTGGATCTCCCTGAAGCAAAAGAAATTCTGAAATCTAAAGATAAAAACCTTGTGTGTGTAAGAAGCCGGCGGGAATATTTCGGCGAAGTGAGCGGGTACAATTATATATTAAAAAAAGGAAGAATACCCGGGGCGGTGTTTGCCGACTGCGGCAGCGATGCCTACCATATGGAAAATTACCGCAATTTAGATCATACTACTCGTGAGTATCATGAAATTGAAGACATCTGGAGAAAGGCTGGAATTACTCCCGATAAATTTAATGCTTTTTACTGCGGTACAGGATGGCGTGCAAGCGAGGCTTTTTTTAACGCGTACTTGATGGGCTGGACAAATATTGCTGTTTTCGACGGGGGATGGTTTGAGTGGAGCAATAATAATTTACCCTTTGAAACAGGCTTACCTGAATAATTCTAAAATGATTGATCTATAGATGAATATAAATGAAATCCAGGATAAAATAATTGAAGAATTTTCTGTGCTGGAAGATTTGTTTAGAAAATATGAATACTTAATTTCTTTAGGAAAAGCTCTCGAGCCCTTAAGTGAAGAATATAAAACTGAAGAAAATACAATTGGCGGATGTCAATCAACAGTATGGCTAAAAGCAGAGTTGAAGAATAATAAGATTCATTTTACAGCCGATAGCGACGCATTGATTACTAAAGGTATTTTAGCGCTGCTGCTTAAGGTGGTAAATAATCAATCTCCAAATGATATATTAAACTGCGATTTTTATTTTATTGATCGGATAGGCTTAAGCTCAAATCTTTCACCGGCAAGATGGAATGGAGTGAACGCCATTTTAAAAAGAATCAGGTATTTTGCAGAAAATTTTTGAATGACTTGATCATATATTTCAATTAATAATAATCTGCAGAATCAACTATGGAGAGGTTCCAATTCCCCGCCAGAAATTAATTAAAAATAACGACCCAACCCAAATCTTATCCAATTATTCTATATGTTGTCACGCTCAAATAGGAAAAGATTTCCTTTAGTTGCATTTATAGAATCTGTTAAAACTAAAATCACTTGGCTGCTAGATTGCAAAAGAGACGAAGCATCTAAATTCTGCGTATAATTTGCCACATCAAAGAGAAGAACATTATAACTCTTGTACACCCCAACTATTTTTAATGCTGTTCCAAAGCACAATATTAGGTTTCACAAACTTGTGCCTTACATTTTCAACTCTTTCTCCACGAACCTCAATTTCATTTATATTGTTTGGTGTCATGCCCAATCTGATAGCCCAAACGAAAGTTGGAATTTCATTTGTTTCAAAACCCATGATGTTTGCTGCTATCATATCAGTTGCGAGCGGATTTGTACCGGCAATTATTAAATCCATTTTTACTAAACTACCGTTTGTTGGTCCATCGCCTTCCATTGCCGTAGAGCCATCAATAACTACTAAGTCCAATTTATTTACCCTTACCATATCCAATATCTCAAATGCAATTCCCGGAGATTTTTTTTCAGCTGCCCGATCATGCAGCCAGGATCTTACCGAATAGTATACAGTTCCCGGATACAAACCTATAAGATTCTTCATTCCCAAAGTAACAGTCGCCAAAACATGTGTCTTCATCATTGGCACTGAACAGAGCATATCAATTTCCGTCAATGATTTATGCACTGTAATTTTATCAAACAACAAATGATTTGGCACTTCTACATCAACCAGATCGCCTGAATGTAAATTAATCAGAGAAACGTTCAGGGATTTAGCAAGCTCGGAATAACCCAGTGTATCGAAAACATATTTTTGCATCGGGTTCAAAATCTCTTTCTTTCTTGTCCGGTAATCTATGCCGTCTTTAAAATTAAATCCTGTTGCCGCAGCCGATCCTTCACCAATAATCACTTCTTTTCCGGCTTTCTTCATTAAATTTGCTAATGCTTTAATTACAGATGGTTTAGTTGTAAAAGTAGGACTCTCAGCAACTAAATTAGGCTTCAGCATAATTCGATTTCCGCCTTTTGAAATCTGCTTCATCCCTCCTAATAAGTCTATTGCTTTCTCAACTGCATAGTCAATT
>DAISZW010000231.1:0-4429 GCA_036824595.1 Ignavibacteriaceae bacterium | reverse complement strand
AATGCTGCAGTGGAGCATAAAGTTCCTGTCGGTATCTTCAGTCTTGAAATGTCGACAATGCAGCTTGTAATAAGAATGTTGTGTGCAGAAGGAAGATTGAATGCGCATCTTGTAAGAACCGGTAAGCTTCCTCATGAAGAAGGAGTAAAACTCAGTCGTAATGCGCATAAATTAATTGAGTCTCCTCTTTATATCGACGACACACCTGCACAGACTGTTTTAGAAATTAGAGCTAAGGCAAGGAGATTAAAGGCTGAAAAAAATATCGGTATGATTATAATTGATTATCTTCAATTGATGCAGGGTCCCTCAAATTCTGAAAGCCGTGAGAGAGAAATATCTCATATTTCCAGATCACTTAAATCTCTTGCCAAGGAACTGAATATTCCCGTACTTGCTTTGGCTCAATTAAACAGAGCGGTGGAAACAAGGACTGAAAAGCGTCCGCAATTATCAGATCTGAGAGAATCGGGCTCAATTGAACAAGATGCCGACGTTGTGGTTTTTCTGAATCGCCCTGAAATGTATGGAATTAAAACTTTTTCTGATGATCAGAGTTCGACTGAAGGGGTTGCAGAGGTGATTGTGGGAAAACAAAGGAACGGGCCAACCGGGGAAATAAAATTGGCATTTATAAAAGATTATGCACGTTTTGAGAACCTCGCCCACAGCCGGCAGATTGCAGAATATTCTTCCGTTGAATCGGATGAAGATATTATCTAGATGGATGATGTAAGATGTTTGATGGATGATGTAAGATGTTTGATGGATGATGTAAGATGTTTGATGGATGATGGAAGATGTTTGATGGATGATGTAAGAAGTAGCTTTAAGTTTAAGAACCTAATCTGCTTATCTATTTTAATTTTTTATTTCAATTCGTCGACTGTTTATCCTCAATTTTATTCTGAAAAAGATATTGAAATTTGTAACTCTAAATTTCAACTAGCTGTTGAGAAAAAATTAGCCAGGAAACCGATCGGCGAAATAATTACGGAAATCGGAAAAAGTTTTATCGGAACTAATTATGAAGCTGCTGCACTGGAAAAATCTGATAATGAACAGCTTGTCGTAAACTTTTCAGGTCTTGATTGTACAACCTTCCTTGAAACTGCGCTTACACTTGCCCGGTGTATCAAATCAGGAGATACTTCTTTTCAAAATTATCAAAAAGAACTTACTAAAATAAGATACAGAGATGGCATTATCGATAAATATCCGTCCCGTCTGCATTATTTTTCAGACTGGATATTCGATAATGAAAAAAAGGGAACAATTAAAAACATTACAAAAGATATCGGCGGTGAACCGATAAATTTTAAAATAAATTTTATGTCTTCTCATCCTAAAAGCTACAAACATTTAAAAGAAAATCCCGACTTCATCGCTGTTATTAAAAAACAGGAAAATGAAATAAGTAAAAGGGAATATTATTTTATAGGAAAGAGTAAAGTTTCTCAAATTGAAAATAAAATTAATAATGGCGATTTAATTGCATTTGTAACGAATATTAAAGGATTGGATATTAGTCATACAGGAATTGCATTCAAGAAAAATGACGGAAGAATTTATCTGCTTCATACACCCTCGGCGGGTACTAAAGTGCAGATCACTGAAAATCCTTTGCCGGAATATCTTCGTAAAATAAAAAAGCACACAGGAATAATTGTGTTGAGGCCGGAAGAGCCGTCAGGAATCAATTAAACTAATTAGTGTTTTTATATTCTCTACATCCTCCAAGTGTTCTTTTCCTTTCGGAGTCTCTAAAATTTTCGGAATATACTCCGCTCGTTTGTCATTCATAATATTTCTGAATCCCTCTAAACCAATTAATCCTTTTCCGATATGGTCATGCCTGTCAACTCTAGAGCCGAGCGGTTTTTTACTGTCGTTCATGTGGAAGCATTTCAATCTTGCCAATCCGATGATATCTTCGAATTCTTTCATGGTTTTTTCATATTCTTTCTCGCTTCTAATGTCGTAACCTGCTGCAAAAATATGTGCGGTATCAATACAGACAGACATTCTGCTTTTTTCTGCAACCAGATCGATTATTTCTCTGATCTGCTCAAACCTATAACCTACTGCAGAACCTTGTCCAGCAGTTACTTCGAGCATGCTGCTTACATTATTATTTTTGCTTTTCTCATGAACCAGATTTATAGATTCGGCAATCAATTTAATTCCGTCTTTCTCGCCTGCACCTCCATGTGAACCGGGATGAAAATTCAAATACGGAATTCCAAGCTGTTCGCACCTTGTAAGTTCATCCAAAAATGCTTTTCTTGATTTTTCAAGGAATTCTTTATTCGTAGCGCAAAGATTAATAAGGTAGCAGTCGTGTACTACTGTAAATTTAATTCCTGATAAGCTTAATTTTTCCTTAAAATTTTTAATTTCATCCTGAGTATAAGGTTTGGCAAACCACCTGTTATTATTTTTTGCAAACATCTGCATAGCTGTAAATCCTAGGCTTTGTGCAAGGTCAACAGCCGAGGCCACTCCTCCTTGGATTGATGTATGTGCACCGAGTAATTGTTTCAAAATATTCCTGTTTTTTAAATCGTGTAATTAGTGACTCATGTTCTGTCACGAATTTCACTAATTATTTCCTTAATGGAATTATTTATACTATGTAATTTTACTCCATATGACTGAAGTTTATTTGCATTTAAAGAAACATCTGCAACCTGCGGAAGATCAGGAAATTCGCTCATGGAAATTTTTTCAATTAAATCAGTATCAAATCCGGCGATTCCGCATAACTTTTCTCCTAATTCGGAACGCGACACTCTTTCCAAACCTCCGACATTTATTGTCTCATTCTTAATATTTAATCTGCTTAAGTGATTGATCACTCTTGCGGCTTCTAAAACTGAAATTGGCGTTCTAAATTGGTCGTGAAATAATTTTACTTTCTTTCCATCCTGAAAATAATTATACATTTTTTGGAAATGACATGAAGCATGGTTCAATCCGAATCCAAAAAGTAAAGCAATTCTTAAGATTAAATAATTATCGAATGTCTCTTTTATTTTTATCTCACCCATTAATTTTGATTCCGCGTACAATGAGATAGGAATTAATTTCGCCTCTTCATTCAGCATTGATCCTCTGTATCCTGCATAAACAAGATCGGTAGATGTATAGATTAATTTAGCATGATTTTCTGCACATAATCCGGCAATCTCCTTGGTTGCAGTTACATTTAAATTATAAACTTCTTTCGGTGATACAGAATTTGAAAGGATTGGTGAAGTAAATGCAGCGGTATGAATTACTAATTCCGGTTTAAATTCTTCAAAAATCTCGTCCAATTTTTTGAAATCGGTAATGTCTGCTTTCACCGAAGAAAAGTTTTTACAATTTCCTTCATGTTCATTGTAGATCGTTAGTATTTCATTCGTTCGGGCTAGCTCTGCATTAAGATATTGTCCGAGAAAACCGCTTCCGCCGGTAATTAAGATTTTCATTTATATTATTTGTCTGCTGTTAAATCTAGACGTTTTAAAAAATAAAAGAAATATTGTTCTACATTTTCGTGATGCAATTATTTTGTATAAGAATTAAACTAAATCCATTAAAAAATGACTTATTGGGAATAAATTTACTAACTATTATTACATGATCACTATATTTTATCAGGGTATATTATTCCTTTTCTTTTTCTGATCACCTTAGTAAATTTACAGCTTAATATTAAGAAAATTATGAAAAAATTTTATTTTACGGTTTTTTATATCACCATCTTTAATATTTCTCAATATGCCCAGGAATCAAAATACTTTGATGCACCTTTCGGCGGCGGCGGCGGCTTTACACCCGGCTGGTATTTCCTGAATTTGGATCCTGTAAATGAAAGATTGAAAACAGTTATGCCTGAGTTGAATTCAAGCGGAATATTTACTACGGGCGGAGGCGGATTTATATATATCGGCGTAATAAGAAATCTTAGAATCGGAGGAATGGGTTTTGGAGGGGCCGCTTCGGAGTCTGCAGTTTCCTCTTTGGATGGTTTTAACAGAGAGGCAACCTACTCAATTTCAGGCGGAGGGATCACTATTGAATATACCTTGCCTTTCATAAAAAAGGTAGGCGTTTCATTGGGCGCACTTTTGGGGGGCGGTGGAATTGAAATTGAAGTCTTTCGAAACAGCGGCAGTTTTGGATGGAATGATATCTGGCAGGAAGTAAATAATTCTTCATCTTCAGGAAATCTGCACCGGACTTTAACCAATAACTTCTGGATTATCTGTCCGACTTTAAATATTGATATCCCTTTTTACAGATTTTTATCATTTAGGATAGGAGGAGGTTATCAAATTACGTTGGGCGATGATTGGGAAATTGAAAATGAGAGGGAATTATCCGGTGTTCCTTCGGAATTAAATGGCAGATCCTTTTTTATTCAGTCGGGCATTTTTATAGG
>DAISZW010000075.1:11281-15384 GCA_036824595.1 Ignavibacteriaceae bacterium | reverse complement strand
ATACATTTCGAATAATCAACGCTGCAGGGATTTAATGATTTAGGGTCCACAAGCTCACTTTAAAAATTGAGGTTTTAATTTATTGTTATATATCGACAAAATCAATTTTTTAATAAAACTTCTTTACTTCCCGAAGAATAAATCTTTTTATCTAAAAAAGCTCAGATTGCGAATAAATTTACAAATATATGTGTTTAGCTGATCCTTATTAATCTTGCTTGATTATTTAATGTTTAATGATATTGTAAATTTAGTACCATTCTTCTTATCGTATTCTATGGTACCATCATGCTGATCAATTAAAGAAAAAACAAGCTGTAAACCTAAGGTTTCGGTATTCTGGAAATCAAAGTCCTCCGGAAATCCAATTCCATTATCCGATATTTCCAGGATTAATTTACTGTCATCCTTAAAGAAAGAAATGCCGAGTTCGCCTCCCGTCTTGTTTGCAAATGCATGTTTCAGTGCATTGGATATCAACTCATTTAAGATTAAACCAACAGCAATGCATTTATCAACTTCCAGGAAAATCTCCTCCACGTTCAAATTCAATTTAATATTCTTTGCATCGTGCCGGTACGAGGCAAATAATTTAGCGGAAAGATCTTTGATGTAATCCCTGATGTTTATTTGCGACAGATTTCCCGATTGATATAATTTTTCATGAATCAGGGCCATTGATTTTACCCTGTTCTGACTTTCCTTAAATACTTCGAGAGCTTCCTTATCCTGAATATAATTTGACTGCAGGTTTAACAAGCTGGAAATTATCTGCAAATTATTCTTTACACGGTGATGGACTTCTTTAAGCAGCACTTCTTTCTCTTTTAAAGAGGCTTCAATTTTTTCTTCGGTTTTTTTTCGGCCGGTGATATCCCTTACTATAAGGGTATAAAGCTTTTCGCCGGCTACCTCGACCCGGGAAATGGATGCTTCGATTGGAAATTCTTCCATGCCGCTTCTAATACCGGTTATGGTACCCAGCTTTCCCGTTGAAAGGTTTGCCAAACCTGACTCCCCTGCTTTATTTATGTCATCCGAAGAAATATTCTTAAAAGGCTCGGGAATAAATCTTGATATCGGTGTTCCTATTACTTCATTAGCTTTACATAGGAACATTTTTTCGGCCGCTTCATTGATAAGCAATATAGATTGATTTGAATTAATAGATATTATTGCATCCATAGCGGAATGGACGATCCCGGAAAGCCGGGCTTCGGTGCCTTTCAATTTTTCCTGCGTTTTTTCATGTCTTTGGATCTCGGCTCTTAGATCAGAATTGATTTTTTCAAGTTCTACTGTTCTTTCCCAGACTCTCAATTCAAGCTCATCATGTGTTTTCTTTAAGAGTTCTTCTGCTCTTTTCTTTTCTTCTACCTTCTTCTCAAGTTCCAGATTCATTTTTTCCAGCTGTGCAGTTTTTTCCTCCACAATTTTTGATCTGTTAATTAATTGAAGAATTTTCGGCACAGCAAAGGGAAGTGAAACTGCGGTTGTTACCGAGGCTGCAGCAGTTATTAACTTTATTCCTCCCGAGAGCCAGTATACCGGATTCCACAGGGTCCAAACCTCCATAAGATGAGTAGCCCCGCAGCTGATTATGAACAGACCGAATGCCAGAAACAAAGAATGGAATGGAATATCTGATTTTGCCTTAATTACTAAAACCATGAGAACGACAGAGATTGCAACATAAGAAAATCCTATTGACGCATCCGATATTACATGAAGCCATACAAGGTTTGTTGTTTCTAAATAACAATGAACATGCGGCATGTAGTCATCTTTAAAAAGATTGGAAACTAATTGAGGCCAGCTCAGAAATATTAAGGTTGTTAACAACCAGACTGCAGTTTCAACCCGCCAAATCCGGTTCAACATTTTTTTTGTTAAGAAGTTGCTCATCTTTGTGGTCCTTACGATAACAGTCAAAACGCCTGCTTAAAAGAATTATTCTTTGGGGAAAAAAGTTATTGTTGGTGTCAAAAGTAAGAATTTATCGTATAAGTTGTGATACTAAATTTAGTAATTCATCCTTCGTAAACGGCTTAGGAATATAGTGGGTGCATCCTTCCGCAAGAAATCTTTCCTTATCACCGATTAAGGCGTATGCGGTAACAGCTACGATTGGTGTATTTACATATTGCGGCAGCGATTTTATACGTTTGGCAGCTTCAAGGCCGTTCATTCCAAAACCTAGGTCAATATCCATCAAGATTGCTTTATAATTTTTTTCGGCAGACATTTCCACTGCCGACAAGCCGTCTTTCGCTACGTCAACCTTGCAAAGATTCTGCAGATAGAGTGTAATTATTCCAATAGAGGGGTTGTCATTTTCAACGAGAAGTACTTCCGGTAATTTCGAAAGATCCGAAGATGGCTGAGATAACTCAGGCTTCTTTTCTGCCGCAACGTATACTACTCTCTCAGGATGGTATTCCCGTCTGAGACCTTTTTCTTTTTTTTCTCCCTTTACAGTTTTCACTGAGGGCAGATATACCGTAAAAACCGAACCTTTACCTAACGTACTTTCAACCGCAATTTTACCATCCATCATTTCCACAAATTTTTTTGTTATTGTCAATCCAAGACCTGTACCTTGATAGTTCCTGTTTAAACCTTCACTTACCTGTCTAAATGGTTCAAAAATTTTGTTTATGCTTTCCGGCGGAATTCCAATCCCTGTATCCTTCACTTTCAATTCCATATATTCCTTCGCACCTATTACAGCTTTATTTACCTCAACACTTACTTCTCCCTTGGAGGTATATTTTATCGCATTTGCTAAAAGGTTTTGGATTACCTGGGAAAACATTCTCCGGTCCATCAAGGCCGATATTTTACCGTCTTTAATTACCGTATTTAAAACAAGTGATTTTTCTTTTGCAGCAATAGAAAAAAGTTTTACGACATCAAGTACAATATTAGAAACATTAAATTCTTTAAGTTTAATCTCAAGTCTATTAGATTCAATTCTTGTCAAGTCTAAAATCAGGTTCAGGGTTTCCATAAGGTGGCTGCCGCTTTTTAAAATAATTCCCGCCATTTCCTTCAAATCACTGCCGGAAAGTTCATTGTAAAGAGATTCCGCATATCCTAAAATTCCGATCATCGGGGTACGAAGTTCGTGGCTCATATTGGCAAGAAAAACTGTCTTAAGCCTGTTCATTTCTTCGGCTCTTTTCCTTGCTTCTTTTAATTCTTCTTCGGCTTCTTTCAAAGCAGTAATTTCTTCCTGATTGGAAACAAGATGAACTATTTCCCCTTTTTCATTTTTTACCGGTGATATACAGGTATAAACCCAATAAAGATCTCCATTCTTTTTTTTACTCTGCACTTCCCCGGACCATGATTTCCCAGCTTTAAGAACCTTCCAGATGTTTTCATAAAATTCAGGAGAATGTTTATCGGAAGTTAATAGCCTGGGGCTTTCTCCAATTATCTCCACAGCGGAATAACCGGTCAGCTCTTCAAATCTTGGATTCACGTATTCAATTTTTCCTTCAGGATCTATAATTAAAATTGACGCGGTACTCTGTTTAACTGCTTCGGAAAGCATCAGCAGCATAGATTCCGACTGCTTTCTTTTAGTTATATCCAGAAGAGTTCCTATTACTGCAGGTTTTCCCTTGAAGCTCATCCGAGTACCGTAAACCTCAACATTTATAACTCTCCCCTTTTTTGTAATCCCCCTGAATTCATAATGTAAAGATTCTATTTCATTCGATATTCTTTTTGATATATTTTCTTGTACAGTCTTCCTGTCTGCAGGGAAGGTCAAATGGAGCGGTCCCAATTTGTTTATAACTTCATCAATTTCATACTCAAAGATTTCGGCTAACTTGGGATTAATATATTTGAATAAACCGTCTTGAATTAAGTAAATCCCCACTAAGGTTTTTTCGGTAAGCTTTCTAAATTTTTCTTCAGATTCTTTTAATTTATCTTCTGCGAGGTTTTCAATTTTTTCTTTCACTTTATTACTCACGAATTGTTAACGAAAAAGTTGAAAAACTTTATAAAAAAACCATGATCAATGGCCCCTTATTACAAAATTTTAAATTTCAATTAAAGTTAATCATGAAAAACTTTAAAATAAACTG
>DAISZW010000075.1:0-11181 GCA_036824595.1 Ignavibacteriaceae bacterium | reverse complement strand
AAATGCGGAAAAGTTTTAACAAATAATGAAATTGTGAAAGGTTATGAATACGAACCGGATCAGTACGTTATCCTGGAACAGGAAGATTTCGAGAAAGTGAAGCTTACAAGCACGAAAATAATAGAGATCGAAGGATTTGTTGATTCAACTGAAGTTCATCCGACTTTATATGAATCCCCATATTTCGCCGGTCCTGACGGAGACGTTGCAGCAAAAGCATATGCGCTGCTTGTTAAAACTCTGAAAGAAAGCGGAAAATTAGGAATTGGTAAAGTCGTCATAAGGGACAGAGAAGATGTTGTTTTATTATCGCCTCAGGAAAATGCACTTATTTTATATAAGCTTAGATATCCTGATGAAATCAGAAATATAAATGAAATACCTCAGCTTGATGGAATTACAACGGATAAAGATCAATTAAAGCTTGCTAAAACACTTGTGGATTCAATGACAATCCATCTTAAAGATATTGAATTAAAAGACAGGTATAAAGAAGCAATTAAAGAAGTGCTGAATGCGAAAATAGAAGGAAAAGAAATTGTTACGACAACTGAAGAAGTTAAACCGGTTGTAGATATGATGCAGGCTCTGAAGGAAAGTCTTGAAAGAGCTAAGAAACAAAAGATGCCAATGGAAAAGGCCAAAGGAAGAGAAAAGAAAGAAAAAGTTTTAAAACCTGTAAAAAAGAGAAAACAAGCTGCTCAATAAAAATATTCTATTATGGCTAAAATAATACATCTGCCGGCCCGCAGACCTTCCAAGCTTGGATTTAAAAGGGCTAGGAAGAGTAAGAACGATGATTTTGAAACCCAGTTAGATTTATTTAATGCTGCCAAGCAGGAAGCCCAGATCATTCCCATTATGGGTATGGTTCCATCATTTGAGAATGCACTGAAGCTTGATTACCTGGGTGATTCCAGAGCAAGAAATGCCTACTTGAAAGCAATAGAAAACGGGGATTGTGCTGCGGACTGCTACTGCAACTTAGGGATTATTGAATCTCAGATGGGAAATACAGCTAAAGCTATTGACTGTTTTACCAATGCTCTAAAACTGGAACCGAGGCACCTGGAATCCCATTACAACCTGGCAAATTTATATTTTGATGAATGCGATCTGAAATTGGCAAAGCTGCACTACGAAATAGCTTTAGAAATTGATCCCGATTTCGCAAATATCTATTTCAATCTAGGGCTGCTGCATGCATTAAATGATAATCTGAATGAAGCTGTAAGATTGTTAAAACATTTCCAAAAGATAGCTCCTCCGGATATTGCTGAGAATGCAGATGAAATATTAACTACTCTCCAAAATTCTACGAAATAAGTTAGGGGAGTTTAATTATTTAAAATAATAGCGGGAAAAGGGTGAGTCGCTTCAAAGGTACCTACTTAATGCATTAAGTCCAAAAATACGCTTTCTATATCAGGAGAATGGTAGATATTGTGAGGTAATTCTTTATGATTGATAATTATACCATTAAATAAAATAACAGGAACTTTTTGTATAGTTCTGAGTGCACAAAAATTAATTTACTTATATCTTTGGTGATTGGATTCGAACCTGCGGCCTACCCGATTAAATCGGGACGCGCTAACCGGGATTTTTCTCTATTTATTATTTAATAAATCGCAAGATAAATTTTTTATTTTTTTGTCGGGGTGATAGGATTCGAACCTACGGCCTCTTCGTCCCGAACGAAGCGCGCTAACCGGGCTGCGCTACACCCCGCATCTTGTTAGTCTAACATCTTACTTCAAAAGATAAATTCTTTAACTCTCATTTCCAAGACAATCTTTAACGAAAACAATCCTTCAGTAATTTTTTCTTTGCCCTAACTTTTTTGAACAACCAAAAAAATTCTTCTTATAGAAAAATTCTAAATACTACCGGTAAAATAATCTTGATCTATTTTTTCTCAAAAAGAGAAATAAAGGATTTCGATAAAAAAATAAATTTTTGATTGGCTTAGTTTTAGTGTTTTGCCCGGGAAATTTGTAGTAAAAAATAATGATGGAAATACCAAAATATAATTGTAAACATTTTCGGGAAATTATTTCCCGGATAGATAATCATGGGGAAACATATGCAGAGCATTTTAATACTACTACTATATATAACATTATTATCTCCAAAATACTTTGCCCAGTCAAAGTATCTAATGAATTTAACTAACGGGGAAAAAACAAAAACCAATGAAATAGAATTCGATGTTTTTATAAAAAGCACGGACAGCAGTTTTACCCTGACATCTTATCAATGCTCGTTTTCCTGCAGCGTTGGAAATTTGAACTCACCTTCTTTTTCCTATATACCCGGTTCATCTCAATTAATTAATTTTCCGCGGAACGGAATAGGAATAAGAAATACAGACGGTATGCCGGAACTTACATTCGCCTCTTCTGCCGGCAGCGACAAAATTGACACTTCCCTTATTAAAATCGGCCGTTTTCGTTTGAAGAACAGCAATTCCTTTTCTGCCGGAGAATTCCGGATTTTATGGAATTTCTCGGGGGTTATTAATACTATAATTACGGGGAGCAGGTTCGCAGATATTACATATCCGTCAATGCACACAGATTTAGTTTTTTATCCCGATACAACTTCACCTGAACTGGTAAAGGCCGAATGCATAGGCGTAAATAAAGTAAGGCTGGATTTTTCCGAAGAACTGGATCAAACATCTGCATTGAACATTAATAATTATTCAATCGATAATGATATTACGATACATGAGGCTTCTTTATCTCCGGAAGGAAAATGCGTTACCTTAACGACATGCGAACATGCAGTAAATAAAATTTATACAATTACAGCCTCCAGCCTGCTAGACAGGTCCGGGAATGCAATTTCAACTGAATCGAATTGCTTTCAATACAGCTTTAATGTCCTCCATAAACTTTCCTTAAAATTATTTCTTCAGGGACCTTATAAGAATGGAAAAATGAAAACCTATTTAAGCCAATTAAATCTTATCCCTAGAATGCAGCCGTATAGTAATTCACCCTGGAATTATAACGGCAGTGAATATATAGATACGGTGCCCGGAAATGTTGTTGATTGGGTGCTTATAGAATTAAGAACAGCCCGGGAAGATTCTTCAATAAAATACCGGACAACGGCGCTTTTAAAGAATAACGGGAATCTGCAGGATCCATGCGGGAATGAATATCTGACTATAACAAACATGCCTGGCGGTAATTATTATGTCGTTGTTAAACATAGAAATCATATACCTGTAATGAGTTCTATTCCGGTAATTTTGTCGGAAGATTCTGTTTCCGCCTACGATTTCAGCAGCTCAGCAAACCAAGCATACGGAAATACTGAGGCAGAATTAGGAGAAAATGTTTTTGGCATTTATTCCGGAGATGGAAACGGAAACGGTATAATCAATAATTTTGACTATAAGGACATATGGAAAAACGAAAACGGAACAATGGGTTACAAGGCCGGAGACTTTGATTTAAACGGCGGTGTTAATATTGCCGATAAAAACTTATACTGGAAAATTAATCACGGCAAGGTATCGCAAGTTCCATAAAAAAGGGGGGAAGATATGAAATCTATTCTGTTTTGCTTATTCGTTCTGATAAGCCTTTCAATTTATCCGACTACGATGAATGGGAAATTTCTTGTATTTAATTATTCCGATACCACGGTTGGTATTAAGCTTCAGATTAATACGGATACCGGAACCGATGATTTGGGCGGTGCTACAATCATAATTAATTTTGATACGGCATCTCTTTCATTCGACAATTTTCCGTTGGAAGATTATCATTACTCTTTTCATAATTTCAGCGGCGGGAAATATGAAAAAGCTGCTGTTACAAAAGTGCTGCCGAATCAATTATGGGTAAATTTAGAACTGATTGCCGATGATGAAGGAATTCCGGTAGCCGGCACAAACGAATGGACTGATGTTGTAACAGTTTATTTTTATAAAAAAAATGAAACCGAGACATTTCATATTGAAGCCCAGCATAATTCCGTTTATTGGAGTGTATTCGACGGTGATAATAAAACATTGTGGAGCACAGGAGACTTTACCTCCGAATCTGCAATGACGGACAAAAAAGAAGAGATTAATATTCCGGGTAGTTTTGCATTAAGCCAGAATTACCCGAATCCGTTTAATCCGTCAACTAAAATTAATTTTAAATTGAAAAACGATGGAGATACTAAATTGATTTTATTTGATCTGCTTGGGAAAGAGATAGTTAGAATAATTGATAAGCAGCTTTCGGCGGGAAGTTACGAGGTTGAAATTGACGGCAGTGATCTATCAAGCGGGATATATATTTATTCCCTTGAGGTTGAAGGAAAATTTTCGGCCGTAAGAAAAATGGTTTTGCTTAAGTGAAATATATAAGCCTTCGAAGAATTCTCCATAAAAACTCCGAAGGCTTTCCCCTCTTAGTTAAACTTTATTCTTAATGATTTTGGCAGGCACTCCTGCGACTACGGAATTAGCGGGTACATCTTTTGTAACTACAGAACCTGCACCGACAATTGCATTCTCTCCGATGGTTAATCCGCAGAGGATTGTAGCGGACGAACCGATTGATGCACCCTTTTTTATATAAGTATGCACTACTTCCCAGTCTTTTTCATTCTGCATGCTTCCATCGGGATTAACCGACCTTGGATACTTATCATTGATGAAAGTAACATTATGTCCTACAAAGACGTTATCTTCAATATGCACTCCCTCGCAGATGAAAGTATGAGAAGAGATTTTACAATTTTTTCCTATGGTTGCGTTCTTCTGTATCTCAACAAAAGTACCGATCTTTGTATTATCATCTATGCTGCAGCCGTATAGGTTTACAAAATCAAATATCTTAACATTTTCACCAAGCTTAACATTATTGATATTCTTTTTTTCATTTATTGCTGCTTCGGCCATTTTTGTATTCCCCGTTTTTTAATAAGCAAATGCGGATGATTTAAGCTCCATTACTTCGCCTTTATTCTTTATAGATTTATCGGCTGCTTCCATAATCTTTATAATATCCAATCCGTCTCTTCCGTTTGTTAACGGTTGCCGGTTTTCCCGGATTGAGCTGATAAATTCCTCAACCCCAAGTGCAAGAGCTTCTGTCTGGGGAACTTTAGGGGAGTACATATCTCCAATTCTATACTGAACAAGAGCTGCATGAATGCTTGCATCGGATTCCATGTCGATTCCTGCATCGTATACTTTAATTTTTTCAAGATTTTCCATGTCATCAAATACAAGCATCTTTTTGTTTCCGCCTACAATCATTCTTCTTATTTTGACGGGCGAAGTCCAATTAACATGAAAATGTGCAAAGCAGTTATTTTCAATATAAAGTGAAATATGCGCAATATTCTCTTTCCCGTTGTAGTTTGCTATACCATTAGCGGATACAGCAAGAATTCTGGGATTATTCAGGACATAATTCATTATGGATAAATCGTGAGGAGCAAGATCCCAGACTACATTTACATCTTTCTGAAACAGCCCGAGATTGATTCTTACCGAATCAAAATGAAGAATTTTTCCAAGTTCATTTTTATCTACCAATTCCTTTATTTTCCGCACTGCACCGGTATAAATAAATGTATGGTCGACGAAGATTTTTAAATTTTTCTTATCTGCTATTTCAAGTAATTCTTCCCCTTCCGCAGAATTGGATGTAAAAGGTTTTTCAACCCATATATGTTTGCCTGCATTCAGTGCTTCTTTTGCTAATTCATAGTGAGTACTAACCGGAGTTGCTATTGCAATAGCATCTACATCCGAATTAATTAATTCCCTGCAGTTTTGAGAAAGAATTGCGCTGGGAAATTTCAGGCGGATAAACTTCAGGCGTTCTTCGCGTGAATCGCAAGCAACAACAGATTTTATCTCTTCATGGGCCAGGAAATTTCTTACTAAATTAGGACCCCAATATCCTATTCCAATAATACCTACTTTCATTGCCCTCCTCCGGGTTTTACAAAATATACAGCCGTAATTTTTATATACGTTAATGTCTTCAAACTATTTCCCCCCCCGAGCAAAGAACATAACCGGAATTGTCTTAATCAAAATCTGTAGATCCAGCCATGGAGACATATTGTTAATATAATATAAATCTAAAACTATAGAATCCTTAAATGATACGGAACTTCTGCCTGTGACTTGCCATACTCCCGTGCATCCGGGTAACACACCAACTCTTCTCTTCTGCCAATTCGCATAGTTCTCATATTCATATGGAAGGCACGGCCTCGGTCCGACTAAACTCATGTCGCCTTTAAGCACATTAAACAATTGCGGAAGTTCGTCAAGCGATGTTTTTCTAATTATTCTGCCGACTTTAGTTACGCGTTTTATATTAATTACTTTAGTAGAATTGTCGTTATTTTTGCTTTCCCTCATAAATTCAATCATCATTTTTTTCCGCTCTTCATCTTCCCCGCCGTTTACAAACATTGAACGGAACTTATAAAATTTAAAAGGTTTACCGTCTTTACCGATTCTTGTCTGATAAAAGAAAATCGGGCCGAAGGAAGTGGCTTTTATTAACATGGCAATTGTTAAAAAAATCGGTGAAAGTGCAACCAATCCCATGGTTGATGCAATGATATCGAACAGCCTCTTGACAAAGATATTAAATCTGTAATTAATTCTTGATGATACATCAACCAAAGGTATATCCACATACTTTTCGGTTTGTACTTTTTGAGCAACGATATCAAACAATTCGGATGTAACACGTACTGAAACTTCCATCTGCTTGCAGATATCCAGAATTTCAAGCATCCGGTCATAGCTGACATTATCCATTACAATTAAAATTTCATCAATCTTATTGCTTTCAACTATGTCCGGAATTTCTTCAATTTTTCCGAGTACTCTTTTGCTGCCGATTATTTCTTCACCCAGCACTTTATGATCATCGACAAAACCTATGATATTAATTCCGATAGAATTTTCAAAAAGCAGTTTTGTTGCAGTCAGCTTGCCGGCTTTACCTCCTCCGACAATTATAATATTTCTTTTAAGCTGCTTGTTTTTCAGTTTTGTATAAAGACGGCTTAACACTTCAATTCTTATTAAGTATGAAAGGAATAGGAGAGTAATAGTGAAAATGAAGAAAGCGAGCCGCGAATCCAGAATTGATGTTACCTTAATTAAAAAAGAGATAACTATTATAGTTATAAAACCGTAAAATATAGATTTGAAAATCGCAGTCAGGTGTGCTGCTCTAACCAGGATTATATTAATTTTATACAAACCGTTATATTGAAAAATAAAAAAGTAAAGAATAGAAAATGCGAACAGCAGCAGGACTGTATTTAAGGTCGGATTAAAAAACTCGATTAAAACCTTTTTATGATATTGATGAATAACTATATCGGTGATTATAAATGATATAAGCAGAATGCAAATATCAGATACGAAGAATAAGGTTTTATATTTAGGAATTTTCAGCATGCCCTTCAGTGAAATTTTTTTGCAACAATTTTATTACGGCTTCACAAAAACAAAATCCATGCCTTTACTATTCCATCAATTCAATTTATTTTTGAGCTTTTTTAAATCTTATTACAAGTTTTTAATCTTAAAATGAGATTATTCCCAAGTTCATTAAAGAAATAAAAATAAAAGAAAATCTCTACTATTTTTTTTATTTGGAACACAGGAGTAAAGGTTTAACATTTTGTTAACACTACTCACTAAAAAATAATTTTTAAGATTTTTTGATGAACTCATAAGGAAAAGAACAAGTCCTTGAAAATTAAAATGATAATGGCTGTTGATTTGACCCCAAAACACAGGCTTGATTGTAATCAGGATCTTTCCGAATATATAATTTTAATTTTTGAAAATGTCTAACCTTTCAGCTCCCTCTTACGGCCCTTTTTATGAGCAGTATAATGATCATAATATTTATAATATGAATGATACCCGCTCTTAAAATTGAAGTTGTTAAGAATAACACCAGCGAAATTATTTTGTTCATTCTTCAGACGGTTTACAGATTCTTCCAGCCAGTCCACTTCAGTTGAGTGTGCAGATACAATTAGAATGCTCGCATCTACAAATTGGGCCAAGATTTCCGCATCGGAAACTGCCATAACAGGCGGTGAATCAATGATTACTACTTCGTAATCTTCTTTTAATTTTTGAAGAAGCGCTTTCATCGCACGTGAACCCATAATCTCGGAAGGATTAGGAGGAATAGTACCGGCAGGAATAAAATCTAAATTTCTTATTTCAGTTTTTCTTATAATATTCTCATAAGAAAGCTTTCCAAAAAGATAATCCAAAAATCCCGGCGTCTCATTATCGTTAAAAATTCTGTGTACTCTAGGTTTTCTTAAATCACAATCTAAAATAACCGACTTTTTATTTGCCTGGGCGAAACTTGCAGTTAAGTTAACGGAAATAATAGTCTTTCCTTCTCCAGGGGCAGATGATGTGATTAATAAAGTTTTTGCATTCTTAGTATACTTTGAAAATTGTACTCTTGTTCTTAAAGTTCTGAACGCTTCGCTTGATATTGAATCCGGCTCGTTAAGGAGGATTAATTCAGAATAATCTATCCCGTTTTTGCTGTGAAGCTCTTTAACTTTAGGAACCCATCCGATTAATTCAATTTTCTTATATTCAATATCTTCAGGTGATTTGATTGTTCTGTCAAAATAATTTCTTACATATACAAATCCGAATGAAAATGCCGCACCTGCAAAAGCTCCGAGAAGAATAATAAAAATCCTGTTGGGTTCGGATGGTGCACCAGGAGGCCATGCTTCATTCATAATTAATACGTTGCCGGGAATCGACTGCTCATTTATCAGTGCTTCCTGGTATTTCTCCTCCAATGCAGAATACAACTTTTCAATACCCATTCGCTGCCGTTCTAATCTGGCTAAATCCAAAGTTTTACTCGGAAGCTGATTGAATTTTCCTTCATAACCGGAAACTACGCTGCTAATTTGATTATATGAAGCTTCAAGAGTTTTATATCTAACATCCTCCTCGAATACTTTCTGCGTAAGATCTTTAATTTCCTCAGGGCTTGCTGATAAAATCATAGATTTATATTCATTGACACTCTTATTTAATTTATCCTGCATTTCTTTTATTCTGGCATCATATTCAGTTATAACCTCACTCCTGCTTTTATTAGACGGGCTGCTCGACAAAGCAAAGTCTTTTTGTGTTTTTAATTTTGCGATTTGTTCCTGAAGCATTAGCAGGTAAGGCTCGGAAGTTTTGTTAAATAAATAATCTGAAAGAGAAGGATCCCTTTTCTTTAACTCCGAACGGTACTGGTTTAATTTCTGTTCGGTGATCGACATTTCAATTCTTGCGGCATTTTGTTGTGATTCAAAGTCGGATAACCTAGAAATTAATGCCTGCGCCTGCCAATCCAGTTCAACAACTCCCTTTTGAAGCTGATATTTTTTAACTTCGTCCTCTGCCAGCATAAGCTCATCCAGCTTCTCATATTTCTGTTCTTCAAGAAAGTCTTTAATAACAGTTACCTGCTTTCTATTTTCCTGCAGGTTAAACTCCTGATAAGTTTCTGCAAATATATTTGCGATTAAAGCCGCTTCTTTGGGAGACGGAGATTTAACGGCAATTTCAATAAAATCAAGATTGTTCTTTTGCGTAATATCAACGTTTCTTGCAATTGCAGAAATTATCTGACCGGAGCTTTTCAACTTTGGTTCTGTTTTACCGAAGAAATCAGTATTGAGAACCAGGTGAAAATCATTTTTCCTTTTTAAAGCTTTAAAGGTATCCTGCACTGCAGATGCAACCTGATCGATTATGGATGAATTTCTAATAGTTTCAATCTCATTAGCAATAAATCTGTCGCTTTGAGGACCAAAGCCTTCCATACCCGCAAGAGGATCGTCCATAATAGATTTTGGCTTGGTAATTTTTAGTACGCTTGAAGCAGTAAAGATATCCGGTATAATCATTGCATAAATAGTTGAGATTACCAGAAAAGAAGCAGTTATTATGATTATTAAGGATAAATGATCTTTGAAAAGATTAATATAATCTCTCAGCGTATTTGTTCTTGATTCAAAAGAAGAATTAGGATTTACACTATTCACGTTATAACCTATCTTGTTAAATTAATAATCAAGTTTGTGATTCCAAGGAGAGTCCCGAATATGGAAAGCCCAAGACTGAAATAATCGCGGAAATATAACCGCGGTTCTCCGGGTACTACCAATACATCGCTAGGCTGTATATGCGGCACTTTTCTTCTTGTACTTGAATCTAACTGATCTTCCCACATTAAATCATTATAATTTATTTTAATCATTTGTTCTTTTCCATCTTCAAAAGTGCGGTAAATTCTTATATCTTCTAATAGTGCATCATCACTAGGTCCGCCTGCAAATGAAAGAACATCGGTAATTGATGTATATTCGGGTACGAGATATTTTCCCGGATATCTTACAAATCCCCAAACAGATATTTTAATATTGATGGAACCCGGATCGGAATAATCAAAAAAGCCCCTCGCATATGTACCCCGGTCCAGATTGGTAGAACCTAGCTGAGTATCTGTATCTTGTCCGTATATAAGGACAGAAAAAAATAAAAAAACAAATGACAGATATTTTATCATCAATCTTCCAAGTAAAGTTGATAATTGATCTTTTCAGATCTACCGCAAAAGAACTTATTTAGCTGTATAAATTAACAAAATGATTATGAAAAATAAACGGGCTATTTAACAATACCCTCATTGCATGACATATAGCATATAAAGAATATGCCAGTTGTCTTTAGTCTAAAACATACCAAACGGAAGCTGTTTTTAAATATAATGTGTATGAAATTATATTACGTCTCAATATAAGATTTTTCATTTTTAAGATTGAAACATGAATATATATATATCATTTCGTTTCACAACGCATAACGCCGGCTCTAAAAAGCTTTTTTTCTTCCTTTATATGATAAGTATTACCTAAGAATTCCAAAAATTCATTGTCAGGTGTTCTATGTGCAAATAAGTACCAAAAGTAATCCAGCTCATTTTCTTTAATTAAATTCTGCAGAGATTGGATATCATTTTTTCCTCCCAAAAGAGCATCAATATGGTAATGCGATCCCTTTCTTTCGAAATAATAATTGAACTTGTATTCAGACCAGCTGTAGCCAATTATAAAAGGCGGTAAAATATTTTG
>DAISZW010000230.1:0-4438 GCA_036824595.1 Ignavibacteriaceae bacterium | reverse complement strand
TTTTTATCCTGTCCACAAAAGTAGCCTATCAATTTACAAGATAAAAACACTTTTTGTAAAATTTACGGAGGACATTGTTTACCCGTAATTATTTCTCTGTAAAAGCACATTTCTCATGCAGATATGAACATTAAATGATTTGAAAGATGGCATAGCGGTTGGATGATTATTTCCATAAAACTTTGGTTGCAGGTATGAGGAAAGCATGAAAAAAATCTTAAAATATTCAGTTCTCCTTCTTTTCAACATTCTAATTACTCACGGATGTATTGATCTGCCGGATGATATTATTCCCCCCCAATGGGATGTTGATTTAAATGTGCCAATTATAAACCGCTCATATCTAATGAGCGATATTATCGACGAGAATGAAAATATTTACTCCGACCCGACCGACAGTATTTATATAATCCAATCGGATAATTACAGTGTTAGTTCAGGAATAGCTGATAAAATTGAAATAAATAGTGAATCCACATTAAATGATGTTGTTATTGATGCAGAATCGGATACACAAACTGTTTTACTCCTTTTCCCGGAAAACATAGAGTTGGACAGCGCTGTCTTCAGCAGCGGTACAATGCACTACAACATATATAATCCTACAACAGAAGTTATTTATCTCTCATTAAGAATCCCCGGAATTTCCAAGGATGGAGTAGTTCTTCAAATAGATAGAATTGTATATCCATTGAGTTATGACTCGGCTTCTTACGATTTGACTGATCATAAATATACCTTCCCCGCCAGCCAGCATCCTGCCCTGAAAAGATTTCTGTTAATTCAACCTTCAATAATTTCTACCAGTCCGGATGATTCGGTAATCTGCAATTTTATAAATTCAAATTTCCAATTCAGTTCGATAACGGGTAAAATTGTTCAGCAGAATTTGGGCACTTTCAATGAAACTTTTGCTCTTAAACTAGGCGATGCTCTTAAATACCGGGATAAAATATATCTGAAAGAAGCTTCATTAAATCTCAGTATGGATTATGATTCATATTATAATTCAATCTTTAAAGCCGGCTTAAGAAACGTGCAGATTGTTGGGAAAAGAAACACCGGGGAAACCATGGATCTTTCGATGAGAGACGGTAGCCGGATAGATATTCTGCTGCAGACACAGGGAAGTGAAATAATTTTTAATGAAATCAACAGCAATATTAATGAGTTCCTTACTTTCCTCCCGGATGAAATCGAAATAATCGCTGAGCATATTATTAATCCCGATAATGAAAATATTTCTTTCACAGCTACAAACAGAGACTCCATAAAATACGAAGCATTGATCAGAACCAGGGGATATCTGGCGCTCAGAAATACAACAATTACAGATACATTAGATATGCATATAGGGGAAGGGGACAGGGAATCTATTTTAAACAGCAAAAGAGCCGATGTGAATATAAATATAGAGAATGCTATTCCCCTTACGGCTTCTTTTAAAGTAGTATTAACCGATAGAGATTTTAATCCGCTTTTTACAATTACGAGAAATTCACTCGGAGAAGATTCCATACTAGTCAATGGCGGCGAAATTAATTCTTCAACCGGCGATGTAATTGCTCCTGCTGCAAGCCTTCACGACATTGTTTTAAACTCGGATGAAATTTCTAAACTTGCAAATTCTTATTATGCCATAGTTTCTACTTCGATTAAGACAAAGGAAGCTTCAGACAATATATCCAGCCTCCCGATGGTTCCGATAAAAGTTTCCAACTGGGTTAACATTAAAGCGTACGGTACTATTAAATATCACGTAAATCCTAACGATTAAACAGAAAAATTTATGAAAATAATTATTCCGGTTTTAATATTTATTTTAACCTTAACATCAGCGTCCGATGCGCAATACGGTTCGTCGGGAAACTCCGATGTAAGAAGCACGGGACTTGCTAAAACTTCCAATGCAATATCTCAAGGAATTTATTCCTTAGGCATCAATCCGGCTAATTTGTTGAACGGAAGCCACTCGGTTGATTTCATTTCTCTTCTACCTCTTCCGAATTTATCCCTAAAAACCGGAACAGATTTTTTATCAATTAATGAGGTGAATTATTTTTTCGGAGGGGTTGATGGGGAGGGAAGATATTTAAATGAACAGGATAAAGAAAGGTTAAGAGATTTATTTGAGGACGGGGGAGCCGTGTTTGCAGATGCTTCGGTAAATCTTTTTGCAATAAGCTTTAAAAATGAATCGATCGGCGCAATTGCATTCTCAATATCCGATTATACTGCCGGCAAGTTAATATTTCCTGAAGCAGTTGTTGACCTGGCGCTTACAGGAAATATCCAGAATAAAACTTATGCTTTTGATGATGAAAAAGTGAATAGCTGGTGGATAAGAAACTATTCAATTTCTTATGCGAGGAATATATATGAAAGTAAAAATGGTTTCTTTGATAAAGTAAACGGCGGCGTTTCGTTAAAAATTGTTCACGGATTTTTCTATATCGGAACGGAAAAAGCAGAGACTTCAATAAATACAGGTAACACAAATGAGATTACCGGTAAAGCAGATCTTTTAGCTTATACCTCTTTTTCAGACAATATGAATGTTAAATACGATTTTGATTCCAGCAGTACTTCTGATGAAAGTTCTTCAGATATAAATCCTTTTATGGGCCCGGCCGGAACAGGGTGGGGATTTGATCTTGGACTTAATGCGTCAGTGGGTGATCTCTGGAATTTGTCTATTGCGGCGACAGATATCGGTGTAATAAATTGGAAAAGGAATACGGCCGAATTTTCAGGGTCAGGGGATATTTTTTTAGATGATATTACCGATAAAGAACAGTGGGATACATTAAAGAACAAAATTTTCGGGGAAGCCAGGAGAAGGGGAAGCTTTACTACAGGTTTAGCTGCAGCACTTAGGATCGGCGCATCGTGTAATTTATTAAATGATATGCTGATACCCGGAGACTTAATTTTAGCTTTTGATTATAACCAGGGTTTAAATAGTTATCCCGGCAATTCTGTTATTCCCAGATTTTCAATCGGCGCCGAATGGAAACCATGCGGCTGGATTCCCTATTTAAGAACAGGCATATCAGTCGGGGGTATTGACGGTTTTAATTTAGCATTCGGATTGGGAATTGACATGAACATTTTGGAACTGCATTTGGCTACTTCGGATCTCCAGGCATTGATAGCTCCAAACTCAGCTGAGCATATTTCACTTGCTGTCGGTTCAAGATGGAAGTTTTAAAGTAAGCTTAAATTTCTTGATTAGAAAATTTTTCTGTCATACCCATCTTCTCCTTCACGGTGGGATTTTACTCGCTCAACATTTTCCATTTTCCATCATACATCTTTTCCTACTCTCTCATTCTTGGCAAATTTAACACTGCTGCTGCCAGAAATATAATATTTGCAAACCATGCGGTGAGGATTGGATCCATAGCCCCATTCTTTCCGAATGCCTGGCTTATTTTCATAAACACCAGATAGATGAAGGTAACAAGTATATTGATTCCAACCTGAACTGCCAATCCGCCTTTCCTTTTATTTGCTGAAATCGGCAGACCGAAAAGGATAACGATAATACTTGCCATGGGGAAGGAAAATCTAGAATAATACTCGATTAAAACCGCAGTCGGATCGTTTCCAGCTCTTTCCTGTGACTCTATTAATGTTTTCAATTCACTCAGATTCATTTCTTCAGGTTTCTGCTGCTTGAAGAAAAGATCATCCGGCGAAAAGTTTAGGTAGTCCAATGTTAATCTGGTAAAATATTCATCTTCCTGATTTTTTCCTGCTGATGCGAAAGATACTCCGGTATTAAAAAGCCTTTTGACTCCATTCTGTGCTATCCAAACTTTTTTAGTAGAATCGTACACTAGATTCTGCGCATCGATACGGGATAACATCTGGGTTAGATCATCTTTATTGAATTCCTGAATGCTGATACGGTGAGCCATATTTCTTGATTCATCAAAAAAAGAAATGCTGACTATACGGGTTCTCGAGTCCTGGAAAAAAATATTGCTGCCGGAATATACAAATCCCCGTTTTAAATAATTTCTTTCGATATTAACTTTGGTTTTATTTGCCATGGGAACCAGGTACCCGGCAAAATAAATTGAGACAAAGCTGACGATCATAGCCGTAACTAAAAACGGCACCATGAACCGGAAAAAGCTTACGCCGCTTGCTTTTATTGCGGTTAATTCGCTTAAGTTTGCAGCTTTCCCGGCAGTAAATAATACTGCAAACAAGACTCCGATAGGAGTTATTAATTTCAATATTTCGGGAGCAAAGACAAAGTAATAATGAAACACAATATCTGTCGTGACATTCTGGTCAATGAAGTCATCCAGATTTTCCATCATATCAATTACGACAAAGATTAGAGTCAAAGCAATTAATCCGAAGATCATGGTCATTAAGAACTGCTTGACCAGATATCTGTCAATAATTTTCATTAATACTGCCC
>DAISZW010000229.1:0-4446 GCA_036824595.1 Ignavibacteriaceae bacterium | reverse complement strand
CATATCCGCTTTACTAAAATATCTGAAAGCCTGCCTCCCGTATTTCTTATCAAGCCTGAGTACATATTCTTTAAAAGTTCTCAGCTCTTTGATTCCATCCGGCTGTTCTCCAAAAGTTAATTTTATGATCCATCCTTCTTTTTTTAATCCGCCCAGCGGAGTCAACCAGCCTTTATCAACCAGAGGAATAATTTCACAATATAAACCGTATTTTTTCAGCTCGTTAAAATTTTCAAGTAGTTTATTATACATGCCGCCGATCCTTTGAGATAAAAATGTTTTTGCGTCTAATTCTAAATAATTGCCGGTTTTAACAGTCCCGTAAAAAATTATTGTCCACAATATTTTTAACAATTGTTCTCTCTTTCCTTCAAGGGTCTGCAGCATGGCGTAGGGAATATTCTTTTCAATGTACACTGTGGTTAAAAAAGAATAAAGTAGTTTTAAGTTTTTAAGATCATCCGGTAAAGGAACAAATTTATTTTTCACGGAGAATCTTTTATAGTCTTTGTAATCCTTTACGCTCAAGTTTTTTCTGATCATATTTAAACGAAAAAGCCCGGCATACGGCTCTATAAAAAGTTCATAATCTTTTTCTGAAATTTCTTTCCCGGTTTTATTAGTGTACTCGCTTCTGCTGTTTATCTTTTGAAGACTGTGTGCCTTTAGCAGCTCGTCGCAAGGAAAGGCCGTACAGAATGCACAATTCTCAACACCGTTAATCATTGCGCACTTACGGATTTTGCAATTCAGGTAATAAGTTTTTCTTTTAGAATCGGGGATTGAACAGCCGTCGCATGGTTTCAGCTTTTGAGGACTAAGTTTAATACCGATAAATTTTTCCCAGCCGGCGCTGCACTTTTTTCTATCGCCGATCGTCCTAATATTATTTTTAAAAGTAGGACACTTTTTGCAATCGCATCCGCACTTACCAATGAAGGTATTCATGTTTTAGATGTTGGTATTAAGTTTAAGAAAATTTTTATTTACAAATCATAATGATTTATTTGTTAACTGCAAAATGGATAGCGTCTTTATCCCATACTGAAGCTTTATTAATTGCATCAATTACTTCTTCAGGCTCCTTAACAAATGTCCACATTTGCAAATGTTTCTTATGCATAAAATTTTCACTCACACATTTTTCGAGCATTTGTATAAGAGGATTATAAAAATCATTTGTGTTCAGGATGATAATCGGCTTAGTAAATTGTCCGAGTCTTTTTAATGTAATAGCTTCCAGGAGCTCTTCAAGCGTTCCTGTTCCGCCCGGAAGTGCAACAAGAGCATCAACACCCTGCAGAAACTTAGTTTTTCTTTCATGCATTGTTTCCGTTATCTCTAAATCTGAAACGCCTTTATGAGCCCATTCTACTTCGTTCATGAACCTGGGTATTATTCCTTTTATTTTTCCTCCGTTTGCAATGATGGTATCGGCAATCTTTCCCATTAGACCGACTGCTCCGCCTCCGAATACAACCTCAATTTTTTCTTTAATGAAAAGCCGGGCAAGATTTTCGGCAGCTTTAAAATATGATTTATCAATTTTTGCACTGGAAGCGCAGTAAACACAAATTTTCATATGAAATTAAATTTTAATTGGATTATTAAGTTAGTAAATTAATTTTTATCCATTTGACTTTCCCGAAATTTTTATATTCTCCGATATCTCCTGAACATTTAAATCCTTTCTTTTCCCATCTGGAGAAATTCCCGCAGCACGATCAAACTTAATTTTCCTTCCGGCTGAAAATTCAATTTGAAGTATCCATTCCTCTTTTGCAGAATCGTTTCAATCAACTCTTTCAATATTAGTATGAGTATAAGACGCTTTTACACTCCCATCTTTACCGATAAGAAAAAGTGCTGCCCGGCCCGGATCAAGTGTTGTCTTAAAAGATTTTCCGCTTAACAAGTCTTTAAAGATTATCGGATCTTTTGAAGCAGTTTCCGAGGTTATAACATACAGTGTTGCATCAGTCAGCCTTGTCGGAGAAATCAGTACACCCGGATCTTCAATTGAAGTTTCGTATGCAGTTTTCGCACCGGATTTTTTAACAGCATATTTATAAATTTTTCCAATTTCATCCAGTTGATCTGCTGTTTCAAGAGGTAAAGAAAAATATAATATTTTCCCTTTACCTAGAGAGATCTCGGCAAAAGTCTTATCATATTCCAGGAAGCCGCATTCAGCGTATGTTGTTTTATCACCGGAAAAACTGAGACGAACTTTCCCTTCCGGCCAGATTACTTCAGCTTCACGTGTACCAAGTAAACCGCTGGAATAATTTATATTCAAATCACGGATACGATTGATATCGGATAACCAGTGTTCGTCCGCATCTATTCTTCCGGAAATAAGAAGCACTGCGCCGGCTTTTACTTTGTTCATTAATGTACTCCATGCTTCACGGGAAAAAACCCAGGGTGCAGGTACAATAATAAGTTTAGCTTCCGGCATTTTTTCAAGCTGATACTCGCTTATGGTGAATGCGCTTGCACGGGCAAACTGGTATAATGCTCTTACGGATTTCTGCTGGACTTCTATTCCCAAGCCGCTGCCGAATGTTGAGAGCTGCAGCGAGTGGGGGAGTACAAGAGCAATTTCGGGAAGCCGCGCATCATTTATATATGAATGTGCATCATGAGCGAATGCTGCAATTCCTTTAAGAAGTTTCATCCATTTTTTGTATGAGCCGTCCCGGCGTAAAAGTCCGTAAGTATCGCTGCGGGTCCAATCCCAATAAAGTACGCCGGCATTTGCATTAGCAAAACCAAGAGCAAGTTTTCTTTCGAGCAGAGGTGTTCCCTTTATTTCATCCCATCGCCATGTACCGTCCATCGACCATACAGGCTGAATCCCTGTCTCACCGATAAGATTTGGTTTAAAAGGTGTTTTGGCTGCGACCGAACCCCAAAGCAAAGCATCGTCGCGCCACCAGGTATGATTGCTTGTATAGGCTGCTTCAGTTTTCGCCCAAAAATGATTTAATAAACGGTCGGCAACGCCTCCTTCATCCTGCCCTACAGTTACAAGCTGTCTTCCCCCGGCAGTACGGATAGCTTTGATTATACTATTTACCCAATCAGCAAATGCATCCTGAGCGAAATTGTTAAAATCTACTGCGCGGATGGTTTTCTGATTACCGGAACGTACAAGTTCCAAATCTTCAAAAGCCGGAAGCGGTACTTTATCGAATGATCCTAATTCAGAAGAAGGCATTCGCCATGCCATTGATAGACTATCAATCGTACCGTAATGAAGTTTCAGCCAGTTCTGCCATGCTGATAGTTCAATGGGATCTCCGCTCGGTGAATTTCCTCTCCATAAACGTTTAGGATTGTTAAAACTTGGTTCATTGATAAGATCAAAACTTAAAAAAGGTACATCATGAAACCGCGACACTATTGCACTTACATATGCCGATTGTGCTTCAATTGCAGCCGGATCAATGTAAGGATTTGTGCCGGGCCCAAGACGGTTCCCTTCCTGACCATGTCCCTGCTGCATTTCAGTTTGGGGATCAAATGCAAAAAAAGTAAAGATGATTTGAAGATTATGGCGTGCTGCTGCATGCAGGTATGCTTCGATTGCTGATAGAATGCGTTCATTGGCTGATCCGCTGACCGGATCAAGATAATTTATACGATTAAGCCAGATGCCGGTGCGGACTGTATTAAAACCAAGGCGCTCCATTTCTGCAAAGTCTTTTTCCCATATCCATGGATTACCGCCGATGCTGCCGCCGACAAAAAATCCGGATGTATAAAGATCAGTTGAAAAATAATTTACTCCAACCGGCAGAAAAGGTTTCCCATTCAGCCTGAAATAATCACGTCCGGCTTCTAGACTATGGCCCGAATGAAGAAGTATTGAATCTCTAACAACAATGCCAGACGAATATTGTTCAAATATTGTATCGCCGGCAGATAGCGATGCACGAATCCGGTAAAGTCCTGGTTCTTTTAAAGGTACTGCGAGTCCAATTTCCTCATGAAGTTTTTTACCGCATGAGACAGTTCTCTCTGCAATTACATCAGAATCATCCAATAGTTGAAGAGTAAGCTTTGTATTTTTTTCGTTTTGAATTACATCAATAGCGCCTGTTACGAATCCTCCGGGTGCAATAGTGAGCTGCTGAATATCAAGCCATAACCGCACGCCGCCCTGAGAAGCATAAATTGCAGACTTCCGGATCAATTCGATTCCGTCTTCCGATTCCCAGTATTTTGAATCCGCTTCAAAATTAAGATAAACTCTTCTCCTCGGCGGTTGATTGTATCCAACCAAATCTTCTGCTGTAACCGGTGCCGCAATCCGATCGCCGGAAGAATTAACAAGATAAACCAGCCCGCGGTATTTATCGCCGTATCCTGAATTAACAAAAAGTCGGGCAGCATTTAAATTAATCCCGTGAAAAAAAGGGGCATCTTCTTCCCAATCCG
>DAISZW010000074.1:0-15428 GCA_036824595.1 Ignavibacteriaceae bacterium | reverse complement strand
AATTTTGCTTTTATTGCATCATACATTGCAATATTATTTTCATTAACAATTCTGTCCTTGCCGTACTGCGGCTGGGAAGTAATCGAGTAATCATGCCACATCTGGTTGAAAATTACACCGCGCCCTATGTTATAATAAAGATGATCGAAAATGTTTTCTTCATAAGCCGTAATCTGTTGAGTTGTATAGCTCCATGTAGGATCGTAAAACCATTGATAGTCCGGTGAAGGTGTATTTTCCAGAACAACAAAGTTTTTATAATATTCATTAAACCAGGTAAAATTCCCGTAGCCGATAGGCATGTCCTGTTCAAACCCGTGCGTCATATAAAAGTCAAACCTTTTTGCTACCTGGTTGTAATCGCTCATATGAATGGTATTGCCGGGATTAATAAAACAATTCACCTTTCCGATGTCGTAGCCGTAATCAGACATATTGAATTCTATTTCACGGATTGCATCGTCCAGCTCTTCCTTCCATCTTTGCTCATTCATGTTCTGATCAATATTATGGAACCTGCTGTGAGTTCCAATTTGTCCCCCAACACTTTCAAGCTTTTTACCAAGCGGAGCTAAATCCTGCCAGCCGGCGCTTGCTGCAGTGCTCGAGACCCATGCATAAACCGGAACTACACCGGTTTCTTCGGCAACATCAATTAAATAATTAATTGTATTAATCTGGGCATTTAGATTGCCGCTGGCATCTGCATCAAGGCGAACTATGGCTGTCAGGTTTGCATTTGAAAGCTGGAGTGAAGGGAACGGCTCTGAAGCGGAACCGTAAATTGTCCAGTAGAGAGCTTCAATAAGCAGATTATAGATTTGATTTTTATAAAATACCTGCGGATGTATATTGCGAAAGATTGATGCTGCCCCTGACCAGGTTGCAAAGTCATTTACAAGTGCAATCCTGCTGCCGGAAGTCTGCTTTACCGAAAGAAACGGATACAATTTTTTTTCATCGGTAAGCTCCAGGAGAACGGCTCCGTTTGTATCAAAGCTTTGAATATTTAAGCCGCCTGCAAGATGCTGAGTTACAAACTCATCCCGGGCAAAGTTTCTTGTTATAAAATGATCAGCACTTTTTACCTTTATCCTGAATTCAGGGCCGCCGAAAAAACCGATGTTTTTTATTCCAAAAGTTTTTTCAAATGATGAATGATCTCTTTCTCTTGCTGCTTCATCAAAATTCCCAAGAAGGCCGTCCAGAATTAAATTTCCCTTTCCGGCAATATATTTTTCTAAAACTGGCAGAAAGGAATCATATGCAAGCTCATTAAGATATGTACACTGACTAACGATCAGACAATTATATTTCTTTAAATCCTTTTCAGAGGTGATATCTTCTATAAAAAGACAATCGTACGGAATACCGGCTAAATTTGCGATACCACCCCAACCATGTGCAGACATTTGTGTTACTCCCCAATGATGAGTAAAGCTTGTCCTGCTTATTACTATTCCAACCCGGGGATTATTAAAATTGATTTGCGAAAAACCTTGTTGAAAAATTACAGGAATTATCAGAAAGAGCAGCAGATTTTTTTTCATTTATTTCTCATATGATCTTTTATTACGGCAGGTTAGTTCATTTAAGGATTATGCCCGTTGATTTACTTTAATAAAAAAATTAATTAACGGGAACAGCCTTAAGCAATAAATATTTCTTGAAACTCAAATTTATTTTGGGTGATTCCCCCTTTATGCTTGCTAATATTTTATTATTAACATAGTCGATGACATTGTAGCTTTTATTTTTCAAACCTCTCAGTTCCACTTCTCCATTCCATTCATCAGCATAAAAAGCATAATACAAAGTATCTTCTTTTTGAACAGCATGTGTTTCAGGTTTGTCGTACCCGATATCATAAAGTCCCCCCCTGTAATCAGCTTTTGAAAGCAGGTTTTGATTATAAATATCCAGCCATTTCTTCCAGATAGTTTCTTTTTCTTTTGTAAGGAGATGATTTTTATGATCAAGCCGGTCGCTGGGGTATGTAAATTTTGTTCCGACAATTCCGCCAACACCAACAGTCGAAGCAAAGTCGGAACCGTTATCGCTTAGTTCCACATGATCCCCGAAATAAGGGGAGTCAGATCCCATCAGGGCTTTTAATGTTTTACCTTTTAATCTGATCTGCCAGGAAGATGTAGGATCTGAAGCAACAGTCTGATTCATATAAGGCAGATTATAAAATGAATAGGAAGTTCCGCAAGGACAGATTTGTATGACAGCATTGGGATTTATATTCAAAGCTGTTTCAATTATTGCTTTATAAAATTGAGGAATTTTTTCTGCTGATTCTTCCGGGTAACTATGATGATGACCTTCGTTGTAGCAGGGAGGTGCAGCATTTAAATGCTGGCCGTCAATTTTTAAACCTTCATATCCCCAGTGAGACATGATTTTATTTACGAGATTTTTATGATATTCTATTACCGGTTCATAAGCCGGGCATAAATAATAACTGTCCCACCAGGTAATATCCTGCTTTGATCCGTCTTTATTTAATAATAAATATTCAGGATGATTTTTAATAAGATCTGTCCCCGGATCTACCGCTAAAGGAGCCCACCACAGCATAGCTTTTAAATTATGCTTATGAATTTCGCTGACAAAACTTTTCATATCAGCATCTTTATTTGGGAATCTTTGCGGATTTAAATACCAATCGCCTTCTGCAGTCTGCCACCCGTCATCAAGCGTTGCCCATTGATATCCGAGTTCGGAGACTTTCGGAAGGGTTCCTAAAACTTCTTCGATTGTAAAATTTCTCTCATAGCCCCAAGCGCACCATTCTGCCTGATATGAAGAAGCTGGAAATTTTTGAAACGCCAACCCTTTCTTTTCCATAATTTTACTGAATCCAGATAGTGTTTTATAGTAATCTCCTTTATGCAAAGAGACAAATGTTTCATACGTTTCAATAGATTCGCCCGGCGGCAATATTTTTTCTTCGAGATATTTATATTCGATATGAATGCCGGCTCCGTCTTCGTTTGAACTGTATGTTACCGGGATTGACACTAGTTTAGGTGTTGTTTCCAGGTGACCAACTGCAAAACCCAAATCAGGTCTCCACAAATCGCTGACCGGAGTTCCTCCGCCATAATCGCTTGCATTCATCCCCATAAAATTTTCCTGTTGAAATCCCTCTTTTACAGGCTGTACCCAATCTCTCCTGTCGGAATAAGAAGCCCCTTGAAAAGACCAGAAGGGAGGCTCGATATTATCGGAAGGTAAAATATTATAGAAGTTATTAATCCATCCGGTTACTGTTAAAGAACCGGATCCTTCATTAGTATATTTCACTTTTGTGATAAGGAATTCAGGGAAATCTTTTTTCCACTTAACAGTAAGCTGTTTTCTTATTTTAAGTTCATTATCAGAATAAATGCCTGTTAATTCCAGACCTGCTTCCTCACCGCCGGAGAATTCTTTATAATCAATTAATTTGAAATCTGAAATTGTATCACCGGGAATTATAAGCTGCTCTGAAGGGAAATAATCATTCATCAGAGTTTTAGAATCCGGAAGCAGGCTTTTTATTGTAGAATGCAGATTTTGATCATACCCGATAATAAAAGCAGTGCTTTTTAATTCAGGATTTTCCGATGAGTAAAGTAAAATTGTAAAGAAGGTCAGCAGGATGATCAGAATTGATTTCATTATTTACCCGATTTATCCGGTTATTATAGATTTAAATTTTCAATTATTTTATTCACAAATTTTTGTAAGAGGAAAAAGAATTAACATCAATTATCAAATTATTTTTCGTTTGTTACAACATTGGACAAGAAAATTGTTAATCCTCTACGAGGATTTGAAAATTAGACGAATTATTTTTTCTACAATAATTTGACCTCTACAAGGTCAAAAAAAAATCGCAGATGTTTAATTATTGCAGATAGAAAAAGAACCACGCATCGAAGAACCTCGTAGATGATCAACAAAAAGGGTAACCATTATTCAAAAAATGATTTACTAAGTGCATAAACTGCTTTATAAGTATTCTTACTAATCAGTTTTATGATCCTCCATTTACAGAATTACAAAAAACTTTCCCGTCTTATTTCCTACTCCTGAAGTTATACTATAAAAATAAACTCCCGGTGCAGCCAACTGGTTATATTCATTTCTTAAATTCCATCGGGCAATACTAGGTGCCAGACCGGAGGCAGGAGTATGTTCAATAGTCTTTACTAATTCACCCGCCGAATTAAAAATTTTAACTGTAGCTTCGGCAGGCATATTGGTGAATTGTATCTGATGATCACTCAGACCCGATTCCCATATTTCAGCAATGCGGTAGGGGTTCGGAACAACAGTTACTTTATTTAAATCGGTTTCCGCCACCTTTGCCTGAGGAATAACCTCAACGGTATTATTTCCCTGTCCCGGATTATTGCTGTAGCTGTTTTCGAGCGGACCGATTATTCCATTTCCGCTGTCATATGCAGCAACATAATACCGGTAGTTGATGCCATTAATTATGTCGTTGTCGAAATAAATATTAATTGTATCTCCGGCATCAAAAAATTCAAAAGTATCCACCTCCACAACCTGCCGCAGCTGCGACCAGTTATCGGTGCCCAAATTAAACCAGGCATATTGAGGAAGCGTTCTGTAGTTCCCCTTTATATTGTCCTCAAGATCAAATTGCGCTAAAGGCAGATAATGAATGCCGCCTTCAAAATCTTTGAATGTTTTGCTTCCCCATGTTATACCATTATCCTGCGACCTGTAAATTTTATATCCTTCAAATTCAGGATCTTTTTCGCTTTCAGTTCCCCAAACAATTTTCACTCTTCTATCGCCGGTGAAAGCTTCGGCAACCGGTGCTTTGGGCGCCTCTGTAACTTTCCAGTTATTAGCAAATAAAGCTATCGCTCTTTGTGCATTAACTTTTATATCTTTTTCACTTGTACCAAAAACAGTGGCAAAAATAAGAGTATCGCTTTCTCCGGGATTTAAAACAAAGGGACCGGATCCCAGTGTCTGAAGTCCATCTGCTCCGGAAGCAACATAATATCCAAGTCCTCCTTCAACTGCATCGGGAACGCCGTTCAGATCAAAATCATCGTCAATTCCGTCATCGTCACTGTCCTGCGGATCATTGATATTTCTGATATTATAGTCGAAATACCAGTCCGCCCGGGCACCATTTCCAGCCGGTGTAGTAGCAGCCATCCAGAAATGAAAAGCGTCATAAGTTTCAACTTTTCCGGAAGGCCCAGGCATCTGTAATGCCACAACTCCGCCCCAGGCAATATTAGCGGATGGAATAGTTCCGCCAAGGGGAGATTCTTCATAGCCGTTATCATCCGTACCATACGCAAGCTGCAGCGCCGGATCGTAATAATGCCGGTCATCATCATAACCGATTCCCGGATAGAATTGGGGAATAAAGCTGAAGTCGGCATGTATTGCAGCTCTAAGGTCTTTAATAGGTGCGGTGCCGATATTTCTTATTACATAAACCCATACAATAAAATCTTCATACAATGTTCCTTCCCATGCCATGCCTCTGATAATCATTTGGGTTTTTAAAAAAGTCGGATGCGGATCTGCAGAAGTTAATTGATCTGTTCCTCCCCAGGCTTCAACAACCGAGAATGTTTCCTGGTCGGCAAGCTGTTCTCCATTTGGGCCAAATCCAGGCCAGCCTGTTACAGAATCAAATTTGATAGGATCATTCAGAACAGGATAAGCAGCAGGCCAGGCAGAAGGCCAGGTTGATTTATCAGTGCTCATAATTGCTTTATTTGAGGTAACAAATTCAGGATAGGGAAAGAAATGCTCTTCGTCCCAGAAGGCAGCAGGTCCCTCATCGAGAGTGGCATCGCAGAATGCCGTAAAATCATCCTGGGGATTAGGCCATCCGCCGACAGCACCGGGTTCCTGATCTATCGGGGCACCCAGCATTACACCAACACCTGTTCCCCAGCTGATACCGCTTCCCGAAGGATATTCGAATGAAGGTTCCCTTGCCAGGGCAGTTGACTGCTGGTTTCCATTACACAACAATCCGGTGTTCGTAAATTCAGTTCTGACTTTATTAATATCAAAAATATTATACCGTTGATAGGACATCGGATTATTCTGAGAGAAAATTATGGAGGCTGCTGAAAAAATAATTAGTAATAAGTTTTTCATCTTGTAAACCTTTTATGCTCTACAGATTAAATATCAATGAAAACTGATTAAGGGCATCAAAGTCGCCGTAATCAAGATAAACATAGTCGAGTTTCAACTGATATTTCAGTATCTCCATAAAATCCAGTCCTACTCCTACAGTATATTTTATTTCATCATAGTTAAATTTATATCCGCCTCTCAAATAGAGCATTTTATATAGTCCAAGCTCGCCGCCAACATTATGCCTCACTTCATAATCCCTGCTGTCGAGTATCTCGTATGCCACCAAGAGAGTTATTTGATCATTGTTTATGAAGTAATTAGAAACCCCAAAACGGAAAAGTAAAGGGATGTCCCATTCAATTGTTGATAAATCGGCAGGTATCTGTTTATTGCTGGGATTATCCGGAACATTATAGGTAACCGATAAGTCTCTGCCGCTAAACTTCATTTTAGTTCCGAAATTGGAAAGAGAAGCAGCTATTCTAAAACTATTGTCAAAGAAAGAAGTCAAAAACACGGCTCCTATATCTATTGCAAATGCATTTCCCGTAGCATCTGCAATTGTTTCATTTATATATTTTACTTTTATGCCGAAAGCAAACCTGTCGGTAAGCTTCTTTGCATAACCTAATCCAATTGCCATATCGCTGGCAGATAAAAATCTTCCGGTTCCATCCTGATCATAAACAGTGGTTTCTTCAACTTTTCCGTAATCCAGATATTGAATATCAAGGCCGAAGGTTCCGAAATCACCAAGTTTGACTGCCGCGGCAAAATATGAATTCCTTGAATCAACAAGCCAATCCATGGTAGAGATTGCAACGGAAAACTGTTCGTCTATTCTTGATAATCCTGCAACATTCCAGTATAAAGCTTCCGCAGTATTTATCGATGCAATTGCAGCATCTCCCATAGCCATTGGTCTTGCACCAACACCGATCTTTAAAAAATTAACCGCAGAAGTTCCGGAGTAATCAACTTCCTGCGCAGCAACCTGTTTGATTCCTGAAATCAGGATGAGGAAAACCATTATTATTGTAACATTCTTTATTGTAGACTTCATAGCATTTCCTGTTAAAGTATTACAAAAAATTTACCTGTAGAGGAACCTATCGGAGTATTTAAATGATAGAAGTACACTCCAGGAGCCACAAGCTGATCATATTCATTCTTAATATTCCACTCCATGATACTGGAGCTGTCATTTTTATTAAGAGTTTTTACCAATTCGCCGCTTGAGTTAAATATTTTGATGACGGCTTCTTCCGAGAGACCTGTAAATTGAATAGCATGCTCATTCCATCCCTTTTCCCATATTGTTGAAATTATATAAGGGTTTGGAACTACTCTTACATTATCAAGCGTTTCAGCTGAGGCCTGAAGTTCAGGGCGGACTGAAACAGTATTATTAAATTCGTTAGGACGGGATGCGGCCGAATTTTCCAAAGGACCAATTATTCTATTGCCGGAATCATATGCCGCTATATAATATCTGTACTGAACGCCGTTTAATACATCTCTGTCTACATAAACATTAACAGTATCTCCGTCATTAAAATTTTTTAACTTATAGCTGCCGAGGTCAAATCCATCGAGGGTATTATTTCTCACTACGAATCTTAGATCATTCCATTTATCATCGCCTAAATAGTACCAGGCATATTCAGGGAGAGTCTGGTAATAACCTTTTATGTTGTTCTCTTTATCAAACTGCGCTAAGGGGATATAATGTATACCTCCCTCAAAATCAGTAAAGCTTTCACTTCCCCATGTCTGGCCGTCGTCCTGAGATCTGTAAACCTTATATCCTTCGAATTTCGGATCACCTTCACTTCCGGTTCCCCATAACAGGACGACCCTTCTGTCATCAGAAAAGGCCTCTGCGACAGGAGAAGGCGGTGATTTAATCGGCACCCAGTTATTATTATACAATGCAATAGCCCTTTGAGAATTTGTTTTTATATCCTGCTCAGAATTCCCGAATACAGTAGCAAAAATCAGAGTATCCATTTCACCCGGCTGAAGAGTGAATTTCCCGGACCCTAAAACCTGTAATCCATCTGCACCGGAACCAACATAGTATCCTTTTCCCCCTTCTGAAGCATCCGGAATACCATTTCCGTCAAAATCGTCATCGATACCGTCATCATCACTGTCATGGGGATCATTCAGGTTCAACAAATTCCAGTTATAGTACATTTCAGGGTCTCCGCCGCTCCCGATATTAGAAGTCTGCCCTTCCCAAAAATGTGATGCATCATATGATTTAACCTTACCGTCAGCGCCGGGCATTTTTAATACAACAGCACCTGCCCACGCAATTTCTTCTCCGCTTATACCTCCGCCTGTAAGAGGATTCTCTTCAAAGTCATTATCATCCCATCCATATGCCAGTTGAAGGGCCGGGTCATAATAATGCCTATCGTCATCACTGTCTATGCTAGGAAGGAAGGATGGGAAGAAGCCGTAATCAACATGAGTTCCCATAGATAAATCTACGATCGGCTTATCGGTCGGATTCCGGACAATAAAAACCCACACAATAAAATTTTCGTATAGTGATCCTTCCCAGGCCATGCTTCTTATGATAAGCTGAGTACGCAGCCATCTTGTCTGACTATTACCTGCACCGATCTGATCTGTGCCGCCCCAGCCGTAAACAACGCTGAAAGATTCCTGGTCTGCCAGTGTTTCGCCATTCGGTCCCGCACCCGGCCATCCGGTTTCAGGATCAAGATTTATTGGAATTGCGGGAAGACTGTTATTAGTTATAGTATTATTAGAGATTCCATCCGTATAATAATAATTAGGAATTGAACCCGGCCAGTTTTGCGGCCAGGAACTTTGATCCGTACTGATTGATGCGGCTGCTGCACCTACAAATTCTGGATACGGAGCAAAGTGTTCCTCATTCCAAAAGTCTGCGGGTCCTTCATCCATTGTGCCGTCCAGGTATGCGAGATTCTCAGGATTTACACCACCGACAACAGCAGGGTCTTGCCCTGAAGGCGCACCGACAACCACAGCAACGCAAGTTCCGTATTCTTTCCCGCTTCCCTGCGGATATTCAAATGACGGGGATCGTGCCAGGTTAGAATTCTGGTTATTACCATCGCACAGCATACCAACATTATTAAAAACAGTTGCTATTTTATTTATATCGTGTTTATTCCACCTTTTCAGATCCATCGGATTTATAGTCTGCGTTCGAATCGAAGTGGATAAAAAAACGATTAAAGCTATCAGCAGCTTAGAAAACTGAGTGTTTATTTTTTTTCTGATCATTTTAATTCCACAATTTAATTCCGAGTCTTATAGTTCTGCCAGGGCCGTACATACTGGGATTATCGGTATAGTCATCGGAGGTAGCTTCATTAGCATCTCTGCCTGCAACCCCGGAATCGGCATAAACCCACCAGATGTTTTTATCGTTGGTAAGATTAATAATCTGAATAAACAGCTGCTGTTTGAAACCGATAAAATCAAAGTTCTTGAATAAATTCAGGTCGAGCTGATGGACTGAAGGGGAGCGTTCTCCGTTTGGATCGAATGAAGATCTTGTATATGGATAACCTGAAGATAAACTTCCATACAAGGAAAATCCAAAGCCGTTGTTCATCTCAAAATGGACATTGCCCTGGAAAACATGAGGCTGATCCCAGTTTGCAGGGAAGGTTCTTGCTTCATCGGTAGGCCTTTCAAATAATATTGAAGTGCTGACAAGCGTACTTGAGAGTGTGTAATTCAAAAATGCAGAAAAGTTTTCGGAAAAATGCTTCTTTAAAGAAACCTCAATCCCCTTAACGGTTGCATAATCAATATTACCCATTGTCTGGAATCTTTTGCCTTCATATGTTTCATTAAGAAGTACTCCTATAAGGTTGCTTGTCTTTCTGTAGAATGCGGTAACATCCAATGATACATAGTTGCTCAGCATAGTCTGAAGGCCGAATTCATAATTAACTGTTTTTTCCGGTTTGATGTTTGAGGATGCAATCGGACTTTGTTCAAGCTGTGGATTCGGCCTGTATTCACCCGTTGCCTGCAGTAGGTAAGTCCCCTGGAATACTTTGTAGTAATTCGGGAACTGATAATAATGACCGTAGCCGAATCTCACTGCAGCCTTCTCAGCAATCGGAAAACTAATTCCAAGCCTTGGAGTAATATAGAATTCCGGATCTGATTCCTCTAACGGAGCCTCAAGATTAGATATTTGTTTAATATCTTTTAAGACTTTTCTATTTGTGTTGATATAATCGAACCTGGCACCGAGGTTAATAATCATTCCCATATCTTCAAATTCCATCTTTTCATTAACATAGCCATCAATCTGATATGGTTTATAGGAATATTGCTCTAGTGCCGTACCGCCGTCGGGATTTCTACGGGTTAAATCGGTCTTAAGCGCCTGGAATGTTGAGCCGATGGAAAGGTTATGGATTTTATTTACCTGCCAGACATAATCCAGGCTTACTTCTTTTCTATCAAAAAATGTATCGAAGAAAACCCAGTCTTCCCCAGTCGTAGAAAATTCCGCACTGCCGGTCTGGGGAACAATATCGTAATAAGAAATTTCATCAAACACTCTTGATTTAAATTTTCTTTGATAGTTCGATACAGCCAGATCTACATAACTGTTTTCACTGATTAAGTAATTAGTACGGAGATACAACAGGTTATCATTCAATCTGACTCGGGGTGTCCCGTATGGATTATATTTGAAATAGTGACTGTATAATCCTTTATTAGCTCTGGATATAAAACCGCCGACAGTTACTTTAAATTCGGGTGATGCCTGCCAAAGTATCTTTCCAAAATCAAATTCAGTATCATTATACTGCATCGGCACTTTTTCAGGTTCGCCGCTCTTATTTGTCCCTTCGCTATTTACGTATTCAGGATAGATATATCCGAATATGTATCCGTCCGTACTATAAGTTCTGTGTGAATAAGTCAGGGTCAGGTTCTTGTAGAAAGGAAGAGACGATGACAATAAAAGCTCATAGCTGTAAGTATCATGAGATGCAGCATCAATTCCCAGTTTGTCGGTAAAAGATTTAAAAGCAAATTTAGGCTTGTCCGCCATTTCATTAAGGCTTGATAATCTGACTACGCCCGACATTGCTTCACCATATTGGGGAGCAAATGTTCCGGTAAAAGTTTCCAATGAACTAAGCATTAATTCACCCATCTGCTCAACATTAAAATCGCCCCATAAAGCATCCACAACATTGACACCGTCAAGCAGATAACTTGCTTCATTTTCCCTGCCGCCCCTGAAATGCAAACCGTCAGACGGAATAGTTGCAAACTGACCGAACACCGGTAAACCGGAGACATCCTGGGTTAATATTTGCCGGATTACACCTGCCTGCTGCATTAAAACATCTTTAACCGTTGTAATCGGTATTTGAGAAATTTCTTCACTGGTACGGGACTGAATTTTGTTTGTCAAATCTTTCTGCACGGGAGGTATTTTATATGAGGTGATCTGCACTTCCTGCATCTCAACCGCCCCTGATGTCAATTTAAAATCGAGATTTGTAGTTAATCCTGATGATATTTTCACCCCCTCCACAACCTGTGTGTTATATCCCAGCATTTGTGCTTTTATATTGTAGGTGCCCGGGGAAATATTTAAGATTATATAATTCCCGTCTGCATCGGAAGCATTCCCGATCATAAGATTTTCTATATAAATACTGCAGCCGACCAACGGCTGACCATTTTCATCGGTTACTTCCCCGACAATTTTCCCACCGGACTGTGCTTTAATTTGAAAAGCATTAATCAGCATAAAAGCAGACAATATTAATATGGATTTACTCATGATATAACCATTAATTTTTTAGATAACGTTTAATAATTCTTATTAGTTATTGCTAAAAATTTCAGACTACCTTCAACCTTTGTGCTTGTAATATTGTGCATTGATTTAGTTTCGATAACCTGAACCGTGGAATCGACCGGAGTAACTGCATACAGCAGCTCTTCCGATGCAGTTAATTTCAGCTGGTCAACCTGGTATTCCCATTCAAGCCGTTCTGCAACTGCATGCGAGTTAATATCAATTTTTAATACTCCCCCGATGTTTTCGCCGCCGGTCCCTCTGAAATATGAGACATAATAATGAGCTGTTCCCATTACTCCATCTGTCAGATACTGGTATTCCAATTGCATGGGGGCTGCAGTTTCCGACTCTAAATCAACAATTGAAAGAACATTGGAGTTTGTACCGACCATATAAAGGTATCTGCCGTCCTTTGTTATTTCTATATCTGTTGGCCTGGTAGTTAATCCTGAAGGAAAAATAGCCGATTCATTAAAATTATCCGCATTAAGCTTCTTAATATCGGAATTGATAGAACTGTAAAAATAGAGCGAGTTTTTAAGCGGACTATATGCTACATCTTTTGGCCTGAAATCATCCGGGAAGATAAAAGTGGTATCCACAGACAAAGAAGTAAGATTAATAACTGAAAAAGACTTTGCCGAGAGATTTGTTACATAAGCTTTCTGATTTGCAAATTCAATATTGGTCGGACCTAAACCGACGGGCAGTTGTGTTATAACTGAAAATGCTGCAGGATCAAGAACTGTTACTAATCCATCGGAAACTTTCAGATTAACAACAAACAAGTTATCCGAGTTCGGTTCAACTTCAATTGCAGAAGTTTGATAATCATCAGTTCCGGGAATCACAATATTATCTTTAAAAATATTAAGGTTTCCCAGCCTGTATATAAAATTCCTGTTGGATTTATCTCTGACAAAAACATACGGAAAACCATTTGCCGAATACTGACCACTTGTAAAAAACCAGCCTTTCTGAGGCACATCTTCTTCGGCAGGCGATATAACAGAGTTTCCATTAATATCTTTTGCTCCGCCTTTTAATGTAATTTCGTAATATTCAGCCGGATTATAGTTGGCGGATGGAGTAAAGATAACAATGGTATCGGAAGCTCCGTGTGTAAAACTTCCTTTTATTTCACCGCTTATACTTTCCACTATAAGATTCGAAGGAAAACTATTTAAATCCATAGCCTCGTTAAAATACATGGTTATCGGCTGGTTTAAATTCACGTTCAGATTTGTATTACCAATGTTAAAACTAACAAAAGCCGGGCGTGCCGTTTCCTCCGGTGCCGACGGCATTCTATCGGGCAGGCAGGAAATTAATGTAACCGGTATAATAATTATAATTAGTAAATTGATAAGCCTTCCATTCATAATAACACCATAATAATTCCTTAATAAAAAGAATGCAGGTGCAGTATTACCGCACCTGCTTGTAATGTTACTTCAAAAGCATCATTTTTTTAGCTGCGCTGAGTTTACCGGAAGTAATTCTATAAATGTAGACTCCGCTTACCATCTGATTATTATGATCATCCGTCCCGTTCCAGACTATTCTTTTCAAACCCGGGGTTAATTCCTGGTTGTTGATAAGAATTGAAACTTTATTCCCGAGTATATCATAAATCTCTAACGATACTGCATCCGATACCGGGTTATAGAATTCAATTGTGGTTGCAGGATTAAACGGATTAGGATAGTTGGATACTAAACTAAAGTTATCAGGGAGGGATGAATAATCGTCAACTGAAGTCGGTACAGATTTGTCTCCGATTCTATGTACTGATGCACCGCTGATAAAATTATAATTGATGGCATAGTACTCACCCTCGGCACCGCCCCATCCCTCGACAACTGTATTCGGCACATACTCTTCATTATCCCATATTTCATCACCAACAACATATAACCAGGGTCTTACATCAGTGCCCATGTTAAGATGGGCTCTGGGTATTGCAATTTCAACCACATTGTCTTCCGTATTTTTAGCAAACATTGCAGAATCCCCGGGCAGTTCGGCGAATTCTTCGAAGGCACCTGCCCAATCGGCAACATACTTATAAACAGGCACCAGATTGCCGGTAGAGTCGGGGTGCAGAGCAGCGCTGAGATCTACCATATAATCCACGGCCAGTCTCCAGAATCCTCCATACCCAAGACCGGTTGTATCGCCCCAATTAACATCGAAGAAAAGCTGGAATGCGGAAGAGTTCGCATAATTGTTATAAATTCCGGCAAAAGTTGCAGAAGGATTTATATCAATTCTTGCATAAAGATATGTGGAATCACTTGTGAGATAAATATCCTGGACATCAAATTCGGGACCTGTCAGCATGTCTCCTAATTCTTCAGCGGCTTCATCAACATCGGCAGGCTGAATCCCGGCGCCAACCCAATCGAGCAGATCGCCGTCAATTACAATTTCCGATACAATTTGATCAGCATTATGCTGATAAACAGAGCCGCCGTACCAGAAATCATACTTTAACATATGCGTTCCGCCTTCAAGAGGTAATTGAGAGGCTCCGTCGGTCCATTGAAAATCTCCAACCGAATATACCCAGGGTCTGAATTCGCTTCCGAAATTAATCAGATTTCTCGGTACTGAAAATTCAACCTGGTTATTGGCGTCGTTTATTGCCATAGGGACCTGGGCAAGAAGAACAAATTCTCCCTCTACATAGGTAGGCATTCTTCCGCCGGTATAATAGTAAAGCTCGGCATACTTGTTTACGGAATCAGGATGCAGAGTTGGAACAAGATTTATGTAATAATTGTATGCATTATTCCACCATCCCCAGTCAAAACCGGTTGTATCGGCAATATCAGTATCGAAATATACTTCAAATACAGGGGGATTGGTGAAATTATAAAAGTTGTTGAAGCTTGCGGCATCATCAAGGTCAACTTTTACATAGACATTTGAAGTATCGTGAGTTACATAAACATGCTGAAGATTGAAATCAATATAAGTTGCAACCGGCACATGTGCGTAGCTTTCTTCAGGCAAGCCTGTATCCAGCGGGTCAACACCTGCCCAGTCAAGCATATCTCCATCAATTGTAATTTGAGCATTGGAGTATCCAATGAAGAAGAGAACACTTAATAACAATAGAACTTTTTTCATGTTGCGCTCCTATAGTTAAGTTGAAGTTAATTATTTGAGATAAATCAGCTTTTTAGTAAATAAATTTTCATTTGTTTTTATAATAAAGAAGTAAATACCGCTGCTTAGATCGTAACCTTGCGCGGAGGCAGCATTCCAGATTATTTTATTATTTATTAATTCACCCTTTTCAAAATTTTTAACCAGTCTTCCCATTAAATCAAAAATTTTCGCTTCCGCTATTTCTTTCGGATTTATATTAAACTTAATTGTAGTTGATCCATTAAAAGGATTGGGATATGCATCGATGGAATAATTTACG
>DAISZW010000228.1:0-4551 GCA_036824595.1 Ignavibacteriaceae bacterium | reverse complement strand
TCCATTCCGTACCACGCTTTTACTTATGGTGATGCCGCAAGCGACAACGGTTTCGCCGCAGTCGAAGGGAATGATATAGTCCCTGATCTGGCCATCGGCAGAATTTCCTGTGAGACAGTTGAAGAGGGGAATGTTTTAATTGATAAAATCGAAAACTACCCTGCTGATAATTCAAAAGAATGGAGGCAGAATGTTTTATTGTTCGCGTCGGGTCAGAATGATGCGGATGAATCGCTTTTTCATTTTAATGATGCAAGCTTATATATCGACGATGAATATGGCCGGAAAAACGGCTTTACATCCACGAATGTTTTCCGGTTTCCAACAAAAGAAAGGCACTTCCCTTTTAAAGGAGACGGGATAGATATAAGGAAAGCAATAGATAAAGGAGGAGTGCTCGCAAATTACTACGGCCATGGAGGAGGTTTTCAATGGGATTTAGTTTTTAATAATGATGATATTTATCTTCTGGAAAATGGCGGGAGACTCCCTTTTATCACAAGTGTAACCTGCTATACTGCCCACTTTGAAGATCTTGATGTATTCGGCGAGCAGTTTAATAAGGTTGTTGGTAAAGGGAGCATCGCTTTCTGGGGCGGGTCTGCATTAACATTCTGGCCTACGGGAAGGTATATGAATGAAGATGCTTACCGCCGGATTTTATCAGATAAAAATTACATAATCGGCAAAGTTGCCGCCGAAACAAAAGCCGCTGCAGGATTCGGGACAATTGTAGAAACTCAAATTGCTTTGCTTACTTTATTAGGTGATCCGGTCTTAAAGCTTGCGCTCCCGGGAAAACCCGATTTCCGTATTGCATCTGCAGATATTTCGGTAGATCCACTGCCGGTAGTTTCAAAGACCAGCTCCCGTGTAAAAATATATTTAAACAATTTGGGAATTTATTTTCCCGATAGAAATGATTCTGTACTTGTCAATATTTCTGTTTCTTCTTCCGATACTTCTTACCAGTTAATGCAATTGAAAATTCCGGTCTTTGGAGAAAAAGATTCAATAATAACAGACTGGATTCCGGACAAAGGAGGACTTTATACAGTAACTGCGGAAATAAATAATAATTTTTTAATTGACGAAGAAGATTACAGCGATAACACGGCTTCTGCCTCATTTGCAGTTTTTGATTTAAGCGAACCGAGCATCATCAAACTGTTAAACGGATATCTATCCGCAGCCGATACAATTAATTTTTTAATGATAGATAACGGAGATTTTGTATCTGCAGAATTTAAATATCTAATACAAATAGACAACGATTTATCATTTGCTGATCCTATTGTTTCCTCCGGGGAAATAATCCCTCAGAACGGAAAAGTAATTTGGAGATCACCTTCATTGCCGGAAGGAAAATATTTCTGGCGTTCAATAGCCTATACCGAATCTGATTCAAGCAGCTGGAGCAGTCCGAGATTTTTTACAATTGCAAATTCCGCCGGCTCGTTAAATTATTTTGCTTCCGGGGAGCATTTGAATTTCTTTAATAAAAAAAATATTAATTATTCCGATTCACTTGAAGCATTATTCTTAAATACATCCCTGCAACCGCCGAGACCAGCAAACGATAAGTTTTTAGATTCAATTCCGCTTACCTTGCCTGCTGATATCGTTTCACCTACTGCATTAACAACCGACGGCGCTTATCTTTATTACGGACACATCAGCTACTACGGCGGTCAGACAAAAATTTACAAAATAGGCACGGGATATAACGGCACTGCAGAAGGTGAAGACTATGGAGCTGTCCCGGATTTAACAGTAAATATCTGGCATACAATGTTTTATTATCCTGATAATGAAGGAGGGCACATCTATGCGGCAACAGGAGATGCTTATTCATTATTAAAAATTGATCCCGTAAACGGCGATACTTCCCGTATAACTATACCTGAGGGAATGCTTGCGGATACTAAAGGTATTGTATCCGATGGAGCTTTCTATCTTAATACCGACGGCAATTATGTTTATAACCTTTCATACATAAACACCGAAGGAGATTTCATATACACCGTCCGTACTTTCGATCCGAATAATAACTGGCAGAAAGTCGGAAATGATTTGATTACAACCGGCAGCAGCTATCCCTCTTTAACCGGATTTTTTGTCGCAAATAATTATCTCTATCCTTACGAAAATTTTGATGAAGGATTTATCAGAAGAATTAATCTTGCCGACGGCATTTATGAAGAGGAGTGGTTCAGCTATCTGCCTTACAAGGGATTTTATGCATGGACATATGACTGGCAAAATAATCTGGTCTATGCTTCGGTTGCTTCAACAAGGTTTTCTCCCAAATTTTTTAAATTCAAAGGATCGTATACTGATTCTGAAGGTTCTGTTGAAACTCAAACCATCGGGCCTGCTTCTGAATGGAATTCCATAAAGTATCAGATTGAAGATAATAATTCTTCAGGGAATGTTGATGCGGTGCTCCACGGCTTCAATATAAAAAACAGAACCTGGGATACATTAACTGCGCACATCCCGCCGGAAACGGATTTAAGCAATATAGAAGCTGCCGATTATCCTTTTATTAAAATTAATTTTGATTTTATCGATACAATTCTTTCTGTATCAAATCCTATTCTGCTGAAAAGTGTTTCATCCGATTTCTCCTCTGTCCCGGAAATTACAGTAAGAAAAAATGATCTGACAATTAATCCGGATACTGTTCAGCAGGGTTTTGATTACAATTTGTCTTTAAAAATTTCAAACATCGGCTTTACGGATGCAGACAGCGTGAAAGTAAACTTTTATATCGATGATCCCGATTCTGCATTCTTTAGCGCGACTGTGAATGTAAAAAGAGATAGCTCAATCACTATAAGTAAAAACCAGATAAATACGGCTTTATTAAATCCGGCAACTTTATATCAGGTAAGGGCAATAGCGGAAAGCAGATTCCCGGAATTTTATACATTTAATAATGTTGCCGAAAAAGGTTTCTATGTTGCCAGAGATTCAATCAATCCTTTATTCAAAATTACTTTTGATGGGAATGAAATAGCAGACGGAGATTATGTTTCGGCGCACCCGGAAGTACTGATCACTTTATCCGACAACAGCCCGCTTCCTCTTGATACAAGTATGTTTTCTTTAATTCATACTTTTAACCAAAATACCGCTCCTCTTTCGTTTTCCAATCCGGACATTGAGTACTCCTATACTCCTTTCCCAAATTCTGCAGCAACAATAAAATGGACGCCCGAACTAGAGGAAGGGGAGCATACTCTTGAAGTTCTTGCAAAAGATGCTTCCGATAATTTCTTCGATACAACATCTTCGAGAACGACCTTTTTCGTTTCAAACACTCCAGAATTACGAAATATCTATAACTTCCCGAATCCGTTTAAGAATGATACATATTTTACTTTTGAGCTGAGTTCGCTTCTTCCCGAAGAGATCTATATTAAGATTTACACTATTGCCGGCCGTTTAATTAAAGATTTTTCAATCCCTTTAAGTGATCTAAAGCCCGGTTTTAACAGGATTTATTGGGACGGCAAGGATCAGGACGGCGATGAAATTGCAAACGGCTTGTATTTCTATAAAATTATTGCGAAAATAAGCGGAATTGTAAAGACTACCACCGAAAAATTGGTTAAAGTTAAATAATCATCCAATTCACAAATCATTTGCGTCTGCGGTATTATATTTGCCTAATTTTTTATCCGTAGTCTGATTTGAGGCATTTGAAAATTGAAAAACAATTTACCGTCTGAATTTCAGTCTCAATTTCACTATTTTCGGTCGCTCAATAAAATCAAATCCGGAATTCAAAGAATTAATATTTATTAAACAGAGGTGTTAAATGTGCGGGATAGTCGGTTACATTGGTGAAAAAAATTGTGTCCCGATTTTAATTAATGGACTTAAGCGTCTGGAATACAGGGGATATGATTCCGCAGGAATCGGGATTATATCTCCGGGGAAATCTTATCTGCTTAAAAGTCCTGGCAAAGTATCTCTGCTGGAAGAAAAGATTGAGAAGTTATCTCTTTCTGCCAATCTGGGTATTGCACATACCAGGTGGGCGACTCACGGTGTTCCAAATGAGATTAACGCCCATCCTCACTTTAATTCCCGTAAAAATCTTTTCGTTATTCATAACGGAATTATTGAAAACTTCAGGACTTTGAGAAAAAGTCTTGAGAATATCGGCTACACTTTTATTACTGAAACCGATACCGAAGTGCTGGCACATTTAATCGACAGCTTCCTTAATAAAGGGTATAATTTATTTAAATCAGTAAGACTTGCTTTAAATGAAGTTGAAGGGACATACGGCATAGCCGTTATTTATGAAAACGAACCGGATAAAATTATTGCAGCCCGTAAAGGTTCTCCTTTGGTTGTCGGATTGGGAGATAATGAGAATTTTGTTGCATCGGACGTTTCTGCAATTCTCGCACATACAAAACAGGTTATTTATCTGGAAGACGGTGAGCTTGCTGAAGTTTATAAAGACAGGCTGGTTACAAAAACTATTTCCGATGACGAGGTTGAAAAGGAAATTCATGAGATAAGCATGACGCT
>DAISZW010000332.1:0-1320 GCA_036824595.1 Ignavibacteriaceae bacterium | reverse complement strand
TTAACTAAAATGGTCAAGAGAGTGTTCCAAGGAATTTGTGAGGAAAAGCTTATTCATGACAGCTTCTGCTTTTTTTTCCATCTGTTTTTTAGGCTCTCATCATCACGGAGATTTCTCCAACCAATGAAAATAGAAAACTGGTTTTCGCATTATCTTTATTCCGTTAATTTTTTATAATCGGATATTTGAAATATTTTGTAATTTGTTTTGTACATACTTTCTGCTTATAGTAAATTATAAATTAAAATTTTTACGGTTCATACAGCCCGACCCTTAATTTAGGAATTATTCTTTCAATCTATTATCAGCTTGTCTCCTGCTGAAATTTTCTTTATCACAATAAAAGCAAAGAATTTTATATGAATGATGTAATAATAGTCGGTGCAGGTCCTGCAGGATTGAGTGCAGCTTTAATACTCGCCCGTGCACGCAGAAATGTTCTTGTGTGCGACAGCGGAAAAAACAGGAATGCCAGATCGAAAATTATGCACGGGTACCTGACAAGAGATGGAATAAATCCTTTAAAATTTCTTCAGCTGGCAAGAGAAGAACTTCAGGAATATAAAGTCGCCATAGATTACACGGAAATTATTAAAGTGAACAAACTCGAAAATAAATTTGAGCTTATTGATTCTGCAGGGAGAGCTCTTTATGCAAAAAAAATACTGCTGGCTACTGGGTTGGTCGATAAGCTTCCGGAAATTGAAGGAATTAATGAATTTTACGGGAATAATGTTTTTCACTGCAACTACTGCGACGGCTGGGAAGTAAAAGATAAACCGCTGGCTGTTTATGGAAAAGGAAAAGCGGCGATGGAATTTTCTTTGTCCTTAAAAACCTGGAGCAAAGATATAGTCCTCTGCACAAACGGCGGAAGTGAATTAAGCAAAGGAAATAAAGAAATTCTCAGCAAGCTGGATATAAAAATCTTTTCTCAAAAAATCGAAAGGCTCAAAGGGGCAAACGGATTTCTTACGGAAATTCTTTTTAAAAACGGCGAATCCATAACAATAGATGCCCTGTTTTTTCTTACCTCCCTGAAACAAAGATCGACGCTGGCAGAACAGCTCGGATGCCGCTTCAGCCGCGATGGCTTTATTCTTACCGATAAAAAGCAGAAGACAAATATTAATGGAGTGTTTGCAGCCGGGGATGCGATAAAGGATATGAAATTTGTAATAGTAGCGGCGGGGGAAGGAACTAAAGCGGGATTTGCAATAAATACGGAGCTGCAGCGGGAAGAACTGGAAGGTTTGCTGAAAAAAATTAATCAGGAATAATTGCTGAATTTCATACATGTAGAGACACATGTTATTTCGT
>DAISZW010000073.1:0-15962 GCA_036824595.1 Ignavibacteriaceae bacterium | reverse complement strand
GGTGCAACCAAGATAGAAGAATTAAATGAAAATATTCATCTAATCGACGAGCTGCCGGTGCTTTTACCAGGAATAGGCGCTCAGGGCGGCAGCCTGGAAGATGTATTAGATGTATTTAAAAAAGCAAATAAATTCAATTTTTTGATAAATCTCAGCAGAAGCATAATATATAAGCGAAACGGGCTTGATTTTGCGGAAGGCGCTGAAGAAGAAATTCTAAAATTGAATGCTATTGTAAAAAATGTCTTTACATAGCAAGTTTTTCCTTACTATTTTTATTTTATCTTAATTTTATTAAGTTAATATAACCTCTATAAGAGGTGAATAGTTGTATGCATTTAATGATCGAAAACTAATTGGTTATTCAAAATATCTTCCGGTGAGCAATTCATTTCTCTTTTTGTCATACCTCAAGATTATTTACCGGCTGGCCGGTACACTTCTTAAAATAAAAAAAACAACAGTTTATTATCTTAAGGAATTATACAGCTTATGCATCTTTTCTTTAAAATAACACTGCTTTTTCATTGGGGGTTTGTATGGAAAAAAAGCTAAAGGTTCATGAAAAATTCCTTTATGAAATCTGGAAAAATCAGAATTTCTCTAAAAAGCTCTCAACCTTCGACGGCGTTTCCATTGAAGTAATCGATGCAGGTACTGAAAATAAGGAACTCGGCGGACCGGATTTTAAAAATGCAAGAATTAAAATCGGCAACATTACATATCATGGGGATGTGGAAGTCGACAGCTTTTATACGGACTGGAAAGCGCACGGCCATAATTTAAATAAAAGATACAATAAACTAATACTTCATACGGTAATTAGTAATAATTCCCAGCAGCATTGCGTTTATACGAATGAAGGGAGAAAAGTCCAATCAATTTCCCTTTTATCATTCCTTGATAAAGACCTGCAGTCGTCGCTTCAGAATGCCATATTGAGCGAAAGAAGAAACAGAATAAATAAAATGCCCTGTTCGGAAATCAGCGAACTGTTGAAATCTGAAGATAAACTTGAATTTCTATTTGATCTCGGGAAACAAAGATTCAAAAAGAAATCGGAAAAAATGCTGGAACGCCTTAAGGAAATTATTTATCTGAAAGAATTGAATTTGAAGGAACCCATAATCCGTTATGAACTGGATGAAAAATTTTATAACCGGGAATTTAAACAAAGTGATTTCAACGATAAAAATGTGTGGTACCAATTAATTTATGAAGCAGTGTTTGAGGCTCTCGGATATTCAAAGAATAAAGATATAATGCTGAAACTGGCTAAAGCAGCTAATATTGAATTTATCGATAAATTCAAAAACAAAGAAAACTTTATCTTGTGGATGGAATCTATTCTTCTTAATGTGGGCGGATTGGTGCCGGATTCACTTACCGCCGCTGATGAGGAAATATCGGATTATACCAGAAACCTGTGTGAAATATGGAGCGAAGCCAAGCTAAAATATGACGGGAAAAAATTTCATCAGTCACACTGGCAGTTTTTTAAAATTCGTCCCCAAAATTTCCCGACTATCAGAATTGCCGGCGGCATCAGACTGATAAGTAAATTTCTCAAAGAAGATTTACTTGTAAAAATTATTGAAAAAGTTGAGGCAAGCGACAGTTATAAAAAATTAGCAAACGATCTGAGATCTTTCTTTATTATAAAAGGGAGCGGTTTCTGGCGGAAGCATTACGTTTTCGATCAGCCCTCAAAGGGAGATATTCTTTATTTTATCGGCTTATCGAGAGCCGATGAAATAATCGTCAATGTTATGCTCCCGGTTATTTACGTTTATATGGAAGTTTTCAGCCGGGAGGATTTGAAGAGAAAAATAGTGAAGCTTTATCTTAATTATTATCAGAAAAGCGAGAATAATTTAGTAGATGAAGTTGCCGATTCTCTGCAGGTAAAAGAAGCCGCAAGAAGAAGCGTGTTTTATCAGGGTATGATTGAATTGTTCAGGAGTTATTGTTCAAGAAACAGATGCGCGGAATGTTTAATAGGCAAGAATGTCTTTTAATCCTTACGAAGGATCAGCAGAATTATATACATTTAATTGCTGTTCGTTAATTTTTTTATATCATCCCTCAATTTTGCAGCTCTTTCATATTCCTCGGCGTCCAGTGCTTCCCTCAGTTTATTCTGTAATGATGCAAGCTTTGCTTCTTTGCTGTTGGGAATTTCCTTTTCACGTACTTCGCTTCCTCTGCTCTCCTCTTTTTCTTCCGGTTCTTCAGAAGGAATAAATGCAGCCGTTTCCATGACTGTTTCTGAAACATAAATGGGAGCTTGTGCTCTTACGGAAAGTGCAATGGCATCACTTGGCCTTGCATCTATTTCATTTGTAAGCCCGGAAACTTCAAGAATTATTTTTGCATAAAATGTATTTTCACGCAGTTCATCAATCAGAATCTCGGTAACAACGCTTCCCAGGTTGTCAATCACATTCTTTAAAAGATCATGGGTAAGCGGTCTGGGAGGTTTTATACCTTCAATCTCAAGAGCAATTGCCTGTGCTTCAAACGCACCGATAATAATCGGAAGTCTTCTTGTACCGTTTATTTCTTTTAATAAAATTGCATAAGCGCCGCCGGTTGATGGGCTCGAAGACAAACCAAGTATTTCACACTGAATTTTCTGCAAGTTATTCTCTCCTTATTTCATAATGATTTGATTTTCCTAATTTCCTCCGTTAGAGCCGGGATTATCTCAAAAACATCACCGGTAATGCCATAGTCCGCAACACTGAATATCGGTGCTTCTTTATCTTTATTTATAGCCACAATGTACTTAGAGGAAGACATCCCCGCAAGGTGTTGAATAGCGCCCGAAATGCCGCATGCAATATATAGTGAAGGTGAAACAGTTTTTCCTGTCTGCCCCACCTGTTCCTGGTGCGGCCTCCAGCCTGCATCAACTACAGCACGCGATGCGCCGACTGCTGCACCAAGAGCTTCCGCAAGATTTTCTATCAAATAAAAATTCTCAGGACCCTTTAATCCCCGTCCGCCGGAGACGATAATATCAGCCTCGGCTACATCAATTTTATCCTGTGATTTTTTAAACTCAACTGCCCGTGTTTTTAAATTAGGCGATTTGATTTCACGGATTTCTATTTCCGGGTTTTTTCCGTTTCCGGAAGGTACGGCTTTAAAAACATTACTGCGGATTGTTAAAATTTTTATTTCTGTTTTTAATTTAACATCGATCAATGCTTTGCCTGCATATACAGGTCGCGTAGCAATTATTTCTCCTGAAGAAGAATTCAGCTTGACGCAGTCCATTATACAGCCGGCATTGAGTCTTATACTTACTCTGGGTGCGAGATCTTTTCCGACTGATGTATTCGCAAATATTAAGTACCCTGCTCCCGCTTCTTTTGCAAAGTCTGCAATTATATCGCAGTATGCGGAAGGTGAATATTTCTCAAGATTTTCATTTTTAAAATGAACAGCTTTGTAAAGCCCGTATTTAGAAATTTCATTAATATTATTAATTTCATTGCCGATTATAACCGCTTCAGCTATAAGATTAAGCTCATCCGCAATCTTTTTAGCTTGAGCCGCTGCTTCAATGGCAAATCTGTTCAGCCTGCCTTCCTTCTGTTCCAATACCGCTAAAATTTTACGTGCCATAGCTATATAACTTTAGCTTCTTCTCTCAATAAGCGGACTAACTCTGCCACTGCAGATTTATCGTTACCAATAATTTTCCCCGGATTTTTCTGAGCGGGTTTATGCATTCTTAAAATCTCGGTCAAGTTATCAACATCGCCGGGGATTTTTTCGGTTATAACTTTTTTCTTGGCATCCATTATTCCTTTTAAAGATGCATATCTTGGTTCATTCAATCCTTTCTGTGCTGTTATAACCGCCGGCAGTTCCGTTTCCACAACTTCGCGTCCGCCTTCTATTTCCCTTTCTGCGGTTATTTTATTTCCATCAATTTTCAGATCGACAACAACGGTAACGCATGAGTAATTAAGCCGTTCGGCAAGAAGCTGGCCGACTATAGAATTGTCATAATCCACCGATTGTTTGCCGCAAAAAACCAAATCGCATCCTAATGATTTTATTTCATCAGCCAGAATTTTGGAAACAGCAAATGAATCTGCAGGAGAATTAATTTTTAGAAGAATTCCCTGGTCGCATCCCATTGCAAGAGCTTTCCTAATGGACTCTTTATTATTTGCATTTCCCGCACTTATAACGAAAATTTCGGCTTTTAATTTTTCTTTCCATCTCAGAGCTTCTTCAACAGCAAATTCATCGTAAGGATTTATAATATAATTTATTCCGGCTGCATCGATTGACCTGCCGTCGCTGCCGATATTTATTTTCGAAGCCGTATCAGGAACATGGCTTACGCAAACTGCTATTTTCATTACTCTCCGTCTAATTTATTATAAAAAATATAAACATACACTCATATAAAAGCAAACCAATCTATGTGCAAAATCATATTGATTGGAACTTTATAAAATGCAATTCATATAAACTAAGCATATTTTTATTACTTTAATATTTTTCTTTTATTTCATAATTTTTGTTTATGCAAACAGAAATAATTAAAACTCCTCAAGAAGAAATAATTGAAGAAGTTATTGACGATACCGGTACATTAAGCCGTGTTGTACTCTTTAATGATGATGAGCATACATTTGATGAGGTAATTGCGCAATTGATAAAAGCTCTGAACTGCAGCTTCGAAACCGCAAGGGATTACGCTTTCGAGACTCATGCAAAAGGAAAAGCAATTGTATTTAACGGAACAATGAAGGATTGCCTGAGAGTATCATCCATTCTTGAAGAAATAGCCTTAAATACACAAATCCTTTCTTAAATAACATTGTGATCTTAGAATTAACCTATTATTTATTAAGAAATTTCATTTCTTTCCGCCTTATTCATAGTTATATTTAAAGATTATTTTTCAAAAAAATAACTTAAATGAAGTTTAAAACCAGAGAAGATATAAGAAATATTGCAATTATAGCTCATGTTGATCACGGCAAGACTACACTTGTAGATTATATGCTGAAGCAGACAGGTGCATTCAGGGAAAACCAGCAGGTAGAGAAGCGCATAATGGATTCAAACGCTCTCGAGAGGGAGAGGGGAATAACCATACTTGCCAAAAATCTCAGTGTAAAATATAAAGGTATAAAAATTAATATTGTAGATACGCCCGGGCATGCTGATTTCGGGGGCGAGGTTGAAAGAACATTGAGAATGGTTGACGGTGTGCTTCTCCTTGTTGATGCAGCAGAGGGTCCATTGCCGCAGACAAAATTTGTTTTGAAAAAATCTCTTGATCTTGGATTGAAACCTGTTGTCGTAGTAAACAAAATCGACAGAAAAGATGCGCGTCCGAATGATGTGCTGAATGAGATCTTTGATCTTTTTGTTAGCCTCGGAGCAACGGAAGAACAGCTTGATTTTCCTTTTGTTTATACTGTTGCAAAAAAAGGAATAGCAAAAATTAATCTTGAGGATGAAAACGATTCTCTTATTCCTCTGTTTGAAATAATTATAGACCATATCCCTGCACCGAAAATTAATATAGACAAACACTTCCAGATGCTGATCTCTGCAATTGATTATAATGATTATCTAGGCAGAATTGGAATTGGAAGAATATACAGCGGCAGAATTAAAGTAGGAGACAATATTATTCTTCTCTCCAAGGAAGGAAATATTTCCGCAGACAGAATCACCAAGATTACAAAGCTTTATTCATTTGAGAATATAAAAAGAGTTGAAGCGGAAGAACTTTCTGAAGGCGATATCGGAGCAATAGCCGGGATAGAGGACATTGATATCGGCGATACAATCTGTGATCCTGATAAGCAGGAACCGCTTCCGTTCGCTGCAATTGATGAGCCGACCATCTCTATGAACTTTTTAGTAAACAATTCACCCTTCGCCGGTCAGGAAGGGAAATATGTTACCACCAGAAATATCAGCGAAAGGCTCTCGAGAGAACTTAAATCCAATGTAAGTTTAAATGTGGAAATAACTGATTCGCCGGATATATTTAAAGTTAGCGGAAGAGGAGAGCTTCACTTAGCTATACTAGTTGAAAATATGAGACGGGAAGGGTATGAACTGCAGTTGAGCAAACCGCAGGTAATTATGAAGAAGATTGATGATGTTTTATGTGAGCCTTCGGAGCATGTTATAATTGATGTGCCCGAAGAGCATGTAGGGATTGTCATCGAGAAGCTTGGTAAAAGGAAAGGGGAGCTGAAGAATATGATAAAGTTTAATGATAATACAAGACTTGAATTTATAATACCTGCACGGGGATTGATAGGATACCGTTCGGAATTCTTAACAGATACAAAAGGAACAGGAATTCTTCATCATATTTTTCACGGTTATGAACCCTTTAAAGGAGATATTTTGCAGAGGCAGAGAGGTGCTTTAGTTGCCAAAGAAAGCGGCACTGCTTCAGCTTATGCATTATGGAAACTTCAGGAACGGTCGATGTTTTTTATAGAACCTGGAACAAAAGTGTACGAAGGTATGGTGGTGGGCGAAAATTCAAGAACAAACGATATGCATGTTAATGTTACCAAGACAAAACAGCTGACGAATATGCGTGCATCGGGTGCCGATGAAGCAATAAGGCTTGAGCCGGCTTCAATTTTGACCTTAGAACAAGCCATTGAATGGATTAATGATGATGAATTAGTTGAAGTAACTCCGTTAAGTATTAGAATTCGGAAAAAATATCTTACCGAAATGGACCGCAAAAATGCCAGGATGGCAGCTAAACAGAAAGAAACCGAAGCGGTTCAGCAGCAGTAATCCAAATATTCTTTAATTTATTTGAGATAAATCATACCCTGATTAAGCACTTTTTATCCTATCATTTATAATAGTATTTTGTTACCTTGCATTTTTAATAAAGCCCATTTGGCAATCAAAAGTTATTGTTTTAATGAAGCTGAATGTAAAGAAGATATGGAATTTTATTGTAGAAGTATTTGAAAAATGGATTGCAGATAAGGCAGCAAAGCTTGGTGCTTCACTCTCATTTTATACCATATTTTCACTTGCCCCCCTTTTGATTATTGCAATTTCCGTTGCGGGTTTAATTTTTGGAGAAAATGCTGCACGCGGTGAGATTGTCGGACAAATCAAAGGTCTTGTAGGGAACGAGGGAGCACAGGTTGTGCAGACAGCGTTAAAGAACAGCAGCAATCAGGAATCAGGTATTATTTCCCTCATAATAAGTATGGTAACTTTGGCTATCGGTTCAACTGTTGTTTTTGTTGAGCTTCAAGAGTCCCTTAATATGATCTGGAAGGTTAAACCAAAACCCGGCAGACATCTTATAAAAGGATTGCTCAAAGACCGGTTCCAATCCTTTACATTGGTTGTAACCACCGGCTTTTTACTCCTGGTTTCCTTGCTTATAAGTGCCTTACTTTCTGCACTAAGCAACTATGTTAACGAAAAATTAGTCCCGGTTCCCATTTTATTACTGGATATTGTAAATATTCTGATTTCGCTCGGTGTGATATTTTTATTATTTGCTTTAATATATAAAATTCTTCCCGATGTTGATATAAAGTGGAATGATGTATGGATCGGGGCTTTGGTTACAGCGCTCCTTTTTGTGGCAGGAAAATATTTGATCGGTTTGTACATCGGCAGCAGCACTCTAAGTTCAACTTATGGAGCAGCGGGCTCTCTTGTAGTATTGCTGCTTTGGGTCTACTATTCGGCTCAAATTTTATTTCTTGGGGCTGAATTTACTTATGTTTATGCTAATAAGTTTGGCTCTGGAATTAAACCAACAAGAAAATTTATGAGGTACGAGATTGAAGAGTTTAATCCTGAAAAAATAGTTAAAGAAGAATAAAGCTCAACATAAATCATCTGATTTTTTAATCCACTGATGGGGAAACATTAATTAATTTTTTTAGTTTAAATATTCTCAAAGCAACTTTAACACCTTGCTTGAATGTAATTGAATTTAAACTAGAATTCACATAAATGATAAAAGAAATCGATAATAAATTTTGATAATGTTTGACATAAGACGCAGCCAGTCTCCTAAAATCTTAATTGTTGAAGATGAACATATAGTCGCATTAGATATTGCCAGAAATTTAATATCTTTTGGTTATGAAATTGCCGGTATGGCTACTACAGGGGAAAATGCGTTGAAGCTCACGACTGAAGAAAATCCCGATCTGATTCTGATGGACATAAAAATTGATGGAGGAATGGACGGAATTCAAACTGTAAAAAAAATTCAATCCGAGCATAATATCCCGATTATCTATCTCAGCGCATATTCCGACGAACAGACACTTGAAAGGGCTAAATTAACGGAACCGCATGGTTTTTTGTTAAAACCTTTTGAGAGGAAAGAATTACGCACCACAATTGAAACAGCACTATATAAATACCGTACAGAAGAGCAGCTTCGTTCTTCCGAAGCAGAACTGAAGGCGCTGTTTTCTGCCATGAACGACATAATCCTTGTATTTGACAATAACGGAAGAATTGTAAAAACAAATACGGAGGCTTTTAATAAATCCAGAAAGAGTTTAATAGGCAGAAATCTATTCCAGATTTTTCCTGAAAAAGAAGCGGAAAAGTTGTCGTCTCGAATCCAAAATGCGTTGACTACCGGGCAGAATGTAAACGATGAAATAAAACTTGTAATTGATGAAGAGGAAAAATGGTTTTCTGTATCCGTATCCAGAATGCATGATAATTTTGTTCTATGGGTTGCAAGGGAAATTACTTCAAATAAAAAAACGGAAAAAGCTTTAAGAGAAAGTGAAGAACGTTACCGGCATCTTGTGGAATATTCCCCGGATATTGTGGGTGTTCATCGTGACGGGATCCTGCTGTTTATAAATCCCGCCGGCGCAAAGAAATTCGGAATGGAAAATGCTGAAGAATTAATAGGAAGACCGATTGCGGAAATGGTGCACCCAAGTTCACGGAATGCTTTTTCAAAGCAATTAAAAATTACAGGGAATAAAGATGCCCCTTCTTCAACGGAAATAAAAGTTACCAGGCTAGATGGATCGGTCATTTATCTGGAAACTATTACAATTCCTGTTATATACGAGGGTTATTATGCAACACAGTTTGTAGCAAGAGACGATACGGCCCATAAAACAGTGGAAAAAGAGAGAGAAAATCTTTTTAGACAGGTAAGCGAAACCCAGAAAAGACTTAAAATACTTTCAAGAAGATTAATTGAAGTTCAGGAATCAGAAAGAAGAACAATTGCAAGAGAATTGCATGATGAAATAGGACAGTCCTTAACGGCAATTAAAATAGATCTTCAATCGATGAAAGAAGGAGTTACAAATGAAGCGCAGAAAAATCATTTTAGTGAAAGCATTGAATTGATCGAACATTCGCTTGATCAGGTCCGTAATCTTTCGCTTGACCTTCGTCCTTCAATGCTTGACGACCTTGGCCTGTTTCCTACTTTAAGATGGTATTTAATAAGGCAGGCTGAGAGGACAGGAATTAATGCAGTGATTAATGCAGACAAGTCGGAACTTGAGGATCTTCCATCTGAATTGGAAATAACAGCATACCGTATTAGTCAGGAAGCCATAACTAATATTATCCGCCATGCCAATGCAAAGAATTTAAGACTTGATTTATGGGTAAGCGAAGATCAGCTTCATCTGAAAATAAAAGATGATGGAAAAGGATTCGATGTAAAGAGAGCAAAAAAGCTGGCAATAGGAGGGAAAAGCATCGGTATACTCGGAATGCAGGAAAGAGTTGAACTACTGGAGGGCTCAATTGAAATTGTCTCCGGCCCTGATACCGGGACCGAAATCCATGCGGTTCTTCCGATTAATATCTCAAATAAATATCAGAGATTCTGGAGGAAGAAAAACAGTTGATAAAAGTGCTTATAGCCGATGATCATCTGCTTGTAAGAGCCGGAATAAAATCGCTGCTTGAGAAAATTAAAGAAGTGAAGGTAGTGGGCGAAGCATCTAATGGAAGAGAAGCTTTAAAATTGATGAAAGAGTTTCCTCCTGACCTGCTGCTTCTCGATATTTCTATGCCGGAACTTAACGGATTAGGTGTGGCTCAAAGAGTACGTCAGGACAGCCCTGAAACAAGGATCATAATCCTCTCCATGCATAATCATGAGGAGTATGTTTTGCAGGCGCTCCGGTCGGGTGCTTCAGGTTATCTTCTTAAAGATGCGGCGCCCAATGAACTTGAAATTGCGATTAATGCGGTAATGAAAAATGAAATTTATTTAAGCCCTGCAATCTCAAAACATTTAGTGGGGGACTATTTAAGAAGAATCGAGAATCTCCGAGGAGAATTTGACTCACCTATTTCTGAAAAATTAAATCCATACCAGCAGCTTACCTCCAGACAAAGAGAAATTTTGCAGCTGATTGCGGAGGGGAATTCCACTAAAGAAATTGCAGAAAAACTTTTCATTAGTGTTAAAACCGTTGAGACTCACCGAATGCAGATAATGGAAAGGCTGAATATCCGCGATATAGCCGGATTAGTCCGCTATGCAATTAAAATGGGGATTATTTCTGCAGAATAGCCTTCCAAATATTCTCTAATACTTTTTCAATCTTAATTTACACCATTTAATCCCTTTTCAGGTGAATCATTAAAGGATATCAGGCATTCCCCGATTGAAGGATTGCACCGGTAAAACTACTTTTATTCCGTTAAAACAAACCAAATTACACAGATTAAGGGAAAGAGTATTCCCATAAAAAAGTAAGGATTGTTATGAAAAAAATTTTCAGTTTAATTTTTGTTGGTATGCTTCCGTTATATTTTTTATTCCCGTCTGATTTGAAAAATGAAGAGATTGATTCTAAGTCATATCAAATGAGTCTTTCTCATGGAAGGAAAATTAATAATAATACTTTCGAATTTGATGTTTTTATTAAAAGCACCGGTAAAAAATTTGTTTTGGAAAACTATCAGTGTGCATTTAACCTCAGCAGCAATCTGCCTGCAAATAATCTGCACTTCAACTATATTTTAAATTCTTCAGAAATTAAAAATTTTCCCAATGTAACAGCTGCTCTTACCGACGAAGAAGGAAAGACGATTCTGATTTTTGCTTCCCATCCGGAAGGGGCGGATACAATTAGAGAAAATAAAGTGAAACTCGGGAAGTTCAGAGTTCGAAGCATCAATAGCAGGGGGGATTCCCTTTTTCAGATAAAATGGAATTTTAAGGGTGATATTAATACAATAGTTTCTACTTCATCAAAGAATGTAACCAATCCGGCAAGCCATCTGGATTTTAACGGCAGTGCTGCAATTGAAAGTGAAGAGTCATTGCTGCCCATAGTATATGCATTGTCTCAGAATTTCCCGAATCCTTTTAATCCAAGCACTTCTATCAGTTTCTCTCTTCCTTTCGATAGTAAAATTAAGATCTCCATTTATAATGCAATAGGCGAATTCATTACAAACTTGGCAGATAAAGTTGAGCAGGCAGGAAACCACAACATTACATGGAACGCTTCAAGTTTTGCATCGGGAATGTATATCTATACTATTGAAGCCGAACCTTTGAAAGGCAGCAATGCTTTTAAATCGGTAAAGAAAATGATGCTGCTAAAGTAAGATGCATCTTTTGGTTAGTAAAGAGTAAACTTTTATAAATTTCATTAAACAGGGGAGTTTTAATTTTCTTTTCAATAAAGTAAGATGCCTAAATGGTATTCTTATCCTTCCTTTTTGCAGAATTATTTTTTAATTAATATTGCAAGACTTTTTTAAGAAAATTAATTTTTGTAAAATGCCGGCATAAAATTCCAATTCGAACATAATAGCGTCAATTATGCACAGACTGATCTTTCTTCTCCTTGCAATCTTTTTAAGCCGGACAGCTTCAGTAATTTGCCAGGAAAAATTATCCGCAGTTAGAAATTACGGAGCAGAAAATAAAAGCCTCATATTCACAACTGTCTCTGATCAAAAAATACGTTTCACGCCTTACGGGGATTATATTATCCGTGTTCAGGCTTTGCGTAAGGATGAAGAGTTTTTCCCGGACGGCTATTATGAAATGATTGAACCTAAGCAATGGAACGGCAGTATAATACTATCGGATATCGGAGAATTTTTTCTGCTGGAAACCCATTCGGCTGACGGCATCCTGCTGAAAATTAAAAAAGATCCTTTGAAGCTTGAATTTTATCTGAAAAGCAGTCCATCAATTCTTCTGGCTGAAAAAGATGGGATCTTTTGGGAAAATGATAAAACCTGTGTTTCTTTTTTATTCGATGATAAAGAAAGTTTTACAGGATTGGGACATTCTTATCTAGGAAGATCAAAAAAAATAAATCTAAAAGGAGAATTAATCCAAAGGAATTATGGAAAAAAACATGGAGAACAGGCTCCGCTTATAGTTCCTTTTTATATTTCAAGCAACGGCTACGGCATCTTCCTGAATACTACTTTTGAAAATTTTTTTAATTTCGGAAAAGAAAATAGTTATGAATTCAGCTTTAATGATTCCGGTTTTGAAAGCCGAATGGATTACTTTTTTATCATCGGGCCTGAATTTCCAAAGATTTTAGATCGGTATACACAGCTTACAGGCAGACCCCGTTTTCCGCCGAAGGCTGTTTTCGGATTGGGTCTTTCGGATAAAGGGAATCCTCTCGGTTCGGAAAATCCTTCAAGTGAAAGATGGTGGAAAGAAAAACTAACTAACCATAGAAAAAACGGGTTCCCGATTGATCATGTAGTAAATGATAATGTATGGCGTGCAGGCGGCGGTGAAAGATGCAATTCTTATTTTGACTGGGATAAAGAAAGATACCCGGATCCTGCCGAGTATAAAAATTGGCTTTCCAATAATGGTCTGATTACAACCGTTGATTTTAACCGCTGCATTGCAAGTAGATGTGAAGGATGGAAAAGTTCATTTAATATTCCCGACAACTCAGGCATTGAATTTAAAGAAAGCGCACCCGATCTTACAAGAAAAGAGGTAAGGCAATGGTGGTGGAATCTTTTCTGGAGCAAGACTCTTAATCCCGATTTAAAATATCCCGGCGATGCATTGTGGATTGATGAATTTGATGAAATGGGCAGGACAAAAGACAGCATGATTTTGGGAAACGGAAGAAGCTGGGCGGAGATGAAAAATTACTGGTTCATGCTCGTTTCTAAAGCACTTGTGCAGGAAGGATGGGATCAATCTTTAATAAAGAAAAGACCGTTTGTCTGGGTTCGAGGGATGACTGCAGGCGCCCAGCGCTATGCAACATTGTGGAGCGGAGATATTCTTTCAACATATGAAGACATGCATGCGCAATTAATAAGCTTGCAGCTTGCAGGTTTATCGGGATTCCCATACTGGGGACATGATGCCGGCGGTTTTCACTATAAAGATATTGGTCCGGATAAGAATGTTTACAGGCAATGGTCGATGGCTTTCGGAAGCTTTACACCTTACTGGCGTCCTCATGGAACCGGAATATCACGCTGGCCGCTTGATCGCTCTGCGGAAGAGCAGAATGATGCAATGATTTATTCTAAATTAAGATATGAGCTTATGCCTTACATTTATACCTATGCTTATCTTTCTCAGGAAACTGGTATGCCGATGGCAAGAGCAATGGTTCTTTACTTTCAAAATGATTCATCGGCATGGAAATACGACTCACAATATTTCTGGGGAGATCAAATTTTAGTTGCCCCAAACACTGCAGACAGCGGAATTGTTACTGTCTGGCTTCCCGGAGGGAATTATTACGATTATTGGAATGACGAATTGTACAGAGGATCCGCTGTAATAAAATATGACGCCCCCACAGGAAAACTTCCTCTCTTTATAAAAGAAGGTTCAATTATACCGATGTGTGATTTTGTGTTAAGCACCGCATTTATAGATCAGCGAAAATTAAATGTTCACATTTACACCGGCAAAGACGGTAATTTTACATTATACGAAGATGACGGTGAAACTGAGCTGTATAAAGAGGAAAATCAAAAAAGATTTACGCGCATGATCTATTCAGATTCCGGAAAGATTTTTATCATTCATGAAGCAGAAGGCACTTATAATAATGCACCAAATGAAAAAATATACAAAATTATTTTTCATGGATTAAATAAGGAATTTTTTGCGGAAATCGGGGGAAAAATGATTGAAAAGTATGATTCAATTGAAAACGCAGAAAAGAACCAGGGATATTATATGAATAATAATGAAGGGATTTTATCAGTTTTTACAGTACAGCCCGTAAATAAAAAACTTGAAGTAAAATTGATTTCGAATGAATAACCAGGGGAAAAATCTTCTCAGAAATCTTTCCGTATTCAGTGCGCTGTCAATTGTAATGGGTACTGTAATTGGGACAGGAATATTCCTGAAAACTGCGGTGATAGCACAAAATACCGGAAATACATTAATAATTCTTGCGGTGTGGATATTTTCAGGACTGCTTGCGCTTACCGGAGCATTGACTTACGCCGAACTGGGGGCAATGATGCCGGATGCCGGCGGAGAATATGTGTTTTTGAAAACTGCTTATGGAAGAGGAACCGCATTCCTTTACGGCTGGATACGTTTCTTTCTAACCGGAGGAAGCATAGCAGCGTATGGAGCAGCTTTTTCAATATTTATGAATGATCTTTACCCGATTAATTCCATATGGTTTGAATCTGAATTTCAACTGTTGGGTCAGGAAGTATATTGGCACTTCGGTCTAAAACAAATTCTGGCAGTGGCGGTAATTCTTTTCTTTTCAGGTATAAATCTTCTCGGAGTAATCTGGGGAGGTAATACACAGATAATTTTAACAGGAGCTAAAATAGCCGGGATTTTTATTATAGTTGCTGGTGTATTCTTTTTTTCAAGTGAAAGTAACTGCAATTTTTTCAACGGTTCTTCACTCGAACAGGTAACACCCAAAACAATTGGAGCAGGTATTCTTGCTGCATTATGGGCTTACAGCGGATGGCAGTACCTGCCGATGGCTGCAGGTGAAATACGCAACCCAAGCCGTAATATTCCTATTGCATTGATTTTGGGCTTAGGATTGGTAATAATTATTTACCTGCTAATTAATATAGCTTATTTTTGTGCCCTTCCGTTAAATGAAATTTACAGCTCGAATTCAACGAAATATCCATTTGCATTATCAGTAGCGGCTAAAACTGCACAGACATTTTTAGGAGGATCAGGATTAAAATTTATTTCTCTTATTTTTATTTTATCAACGATAGGAGCTTTAAACGGAACAATATTAACCAACTCGCGCGTACCTTTCGCAATGGCCTCCGATAGATTATTCTTTTCAAAGTTCAGCAGGCTGAACCAAAAATCAAGAGTTCCGGTACGGTCGATAATATTATTTACTTTATGGGCATCTTTGCTCTCCGTAACAGGCACTTTTGATCAGTTAACTAATTTGATTGTAATTACATCTTCAATATTCTTTATTATCACTACTTTTTCTGTTTTTATTCTGCGCAGGAAATTTCCTGATGCAGAACGTCCATACAAAACTTTTGGTTATCCATATGTTCCGGCAGTTTTTATATTGTTAACCGCAGGAATTGTTATTAATTCTGTTCAAACAAATCCTGTTGAAGCTGCGATGAGCCTATTGATAATAGTAATAGGTCTGCCGGCTTACTTTATTTTCAAAAAAACTTTTAAAGGTAATAATTCTTTAAATTCTCCATAATAATTTTAATATATATTTGCCGATAGAATATTTATTTTGCAGCAATATGATGAAATTTTTAAAGAAGCCGGCTATAGCCGAAGTAATCAGCCTTCTGAAGAAATCTGATCTGCCTTTTGAAGATATTACACCCGAATTATTGGAGAACTTTTATGCGTACAACGGTAAAGAAGGAATAACCGGAGTCGTCGGGTTAGAAATTTACGATGAGGCTGCTCTTCTGCGCTCGCTTGCGGTTGAATCGTCGGAACGGGGAAGAGGTTT
>DAISZW010000072.1:13773-16016 GCA_036824595.1 Ignavibacteriaceae bacterium | reverse complement strand
AGAGAGAGTTCCTTTGAGCTTAAACAATAAAAATAAATTAGTAAAAATTGCAAAAGTCCTGTGTCGGGATTTAAGGAAAAATTCTACCGAAGCTGAAAAAAGGTTATGGGAAGTAGTCCGGAATAAAAAATTCTGTGCAAAAAAATTTTACAGGCAATATCCATTCTTTCATGATATCACAGGTAAAGAAACATTCTTTATAGCCGATTATTATTGTTATGAAGAAAAATTAATCATTGAGCTCGATGGGAAATATCATCAATACAGACTTAAGCAAGATAAAGAAAGAACAAAAATTTTAAACTGCCTTGGTTTAAAAGTAATAAGGTTTGGCAATGAAGAGATTCTTAATAATTTGGATGAAGTGCTGAATAAAATGAAAAAATATTTTGGATAATTAAGCTGGGTTGGTCAATTATTTTGAGCAAAGTAGCTTTTAGGACGGGTTTCTTATTTATCTTCTAACTCTTTTTTATTTTTGCATTAATTCTTTTCCCAGGTATGAACATCATAAAAGATGTTCCTGCAGGATTAATATAAAGGAATACAAAAAATTATTTGAAAGGGAATTCAAATGGATTTAAATGAGGGGAACGAATCTTTTAACGATTTATCAAAGCATGCGCAGGAAGAAATAAAGAAAACAATAGACCGTGATAAGCTGCTTGCTGAAATTGAGAATGACCTGAAAACCAATCCGAAGTATAAATCCTTTTTTGAAAAATACCACCCGTCGAGTATAGATTCATTTATTACTTCTTATAAGTACAAAAAGTCGATGTGGATTGAATACGGCGAAATTTACACACAGATTGAGCAGGACACGGTTTTAAAATACTCGGAAATTGCTTACGAAAGATTATGGGACATACAGCAGAAAAAGCTCTTTGATCTCCAGTGCCAATGGAGAGCAGAATCAATTAAGCTCCCCGGTGTTGAAATTACGAATGATTTCAGGATCTGGGAACATTTAATAACCGAATGCCCTTTTCTTTCACCAATCTCGGAATCTGAATATGAGCTGTACAGGGATTTTATTTTGTCCCCTGGCTTTGAAGTTTATCCATTGTTCAACGAGGATTGGCAGGACTACGACCGTTATAAAGAGGAGCATTACAGCGATAACGACGATATCAGTCTCCCTGAGTGGTACCAGTTTTACGACAGCAGGATGGGGACCGGCACACTGCTGGGCTTGCCGGACGTGAGAGGAAAGAAGGAGGAATTTTATTCGAATTTATACCATAAAAATGATAAAAAAAAGAACCCTGAAGAATACAATTTTAAACCCAATCCGGACACCCGTCCTCCGCTCTATTCCCTTGAGGAAAAGGCGATAGAGGAATTTGTCAATACCTATGAGGAACCGAAGATAAAAGAATATTACCGGATTATGGAAAACAGGTATGAAGATATTGATCATGATGATGATTTAAGGGAAGCAATTGAAATATTGCGTCAGGCAGGAAGCATTGAATTGGAATATGCAGGTACGTGGCGGGAATCGATTCTTACAACTGCTAAGAACTACGAAATCCGCTGCGTTTATAATGCATTTGCCGGCGTGTATAAAAATTACCTGAACCGGCTGAAGACGGGGATTGGTTTTGAAACGAAGAAGGATGAAGAACTCGTGAAAATAATTGAAACAGGGATAGGTAATATAAAAAAACATATCCTCAGAGGAAGAGTTTTAAACAACGAGCCGGAGGATTTTAATTTTTAAATTGAAAATAAATTTTATAAAATTTTGAAATTATTCTGCTGCTCATCTTATATTGAAGATAGAAATTACGGATTATGATCAAAATTATAAGAACCGATTCAACCCACCCGGATTTCATTGACCTGGTTAAGCATCTCGATGTTGAGCTGGCTGAAAGGGATGGTGAAGATCATCCGTTTTATGCACAGTATAATAAAATTGATAAAATTAAACATGCAGTTGTTGCATACGAAAATGATAAACCTGCAGCATGCGGAGCAATAAAAGAATATACTCCGGGCATAATGGAAATAAAACGGATGCACACGCTGCCGGCGTGCAGGGGAAAGGGAGTTGCCACCAAAGTCCTGATTGAATTGGAATCATGGGCAGCCGAGTTGTCTTTTAAGAAATGTATCCTGGAAACAGGGAAGAAGCAGCCTGAAGCAATTGCACTTTACAAAAAGAATGGTTACAAAATTATTCCAAATTACGGGCAGTATGCCGGAATAGAAAACAGCATGTGCTTTGAAAAGGA
>DAISZW010000072.1:0-13673 GCA_036824595.1 Ignavibacteriaceae bacterium | reverse complement strand
TCCAGCAGTATTTTTTTTGCTTTATCAATCGTCCTGTTGTTTTGAGATTCCTTATCGAGTTCATCGCAGTATAAAGGAGTAACTCCCCACTGCAGTGCTAAGTTGTTTATCGTATCCGGATTATCCGAAAATGCCGCAATTATAGATTTAGGACGGAACTTGGAAAGATTCTTTGCCGTTCTTCCTTTGCCGGTTAATGCAACTATTACAGAGGCATTTATCTGCCTGCTGATTATTGAAATTGCATTGCCGACGGAATCGAAAAGATTATCTTCAACCTTCTCCGGAATTTTAAAAATAACTTTCCCTTCCGAATTTACATGCTGTTCTGCATTTACAATTATGTCGTTCATTGTCTGAACAGTTTTTACAGGATGTCTGCCGATTGATGTTTCTCCGCTCAGCATTACAACGTCGGTGCCGTCCCACACAGCATTTGCCACATCGGATGACTCCGCCCTCGTCGGGATAAGATTTTGTATCATCGATTCAAGCATTTGAGTTGCAGTAATTACCGTCTTGCCGACAGAGTTGCACTTCTTAATTATTTCTTTCTGAATTACAGGAACTTCATGAGGCGGGAGCTCGACTCCGAGATCGCCCCTTGCAATCATAATTCCGTCTGCCTCTTCAAGAATTGAATCGAACCTTTCTACTGCTTCTCTTTTTTCTATCTTTGCAATAATCGGCTTGTTAAGATTTTTCTTATTCAGCCAGCTTCTTAATTCTTTTATATCGTCCGCCGAGCGTACGAAAGAAAGAGCGATATAATCGAACCTGTAAGATTGGACGAACTCTAGATCCGTGTAATCTTTCTGCGTAATCGAAGGAGTAGATAATTTCATTCCCGGCAGGTTCATCCCTTTTCTTGGCTTGAGAATCCCCCCATTTTCAATCAAACAAATAACGGATTTCTTTTTCTTTTCAAGTATCCTAAGTCTTATTAGACCATCATCAATTAAAATCGCATCACCCTTCTGCGCATCATCCGCAAGCTGTTTGTAAGAGTTTGAAATGATCTTCTGATTTCCTTTTATATCGTCAACCGTTATTTCAATAGTTTCGCCGGTAATTAACTGAATTTCCGGTTCAATCAATTCTCCTATTCTGATTTTAGGTCCCTGTAGATCGATAAGAATTGCGAGGGGCTTTTTTTCCTCGGCACACGCAGCATTAATTTCAGTAAAAAGATTTTTATAGAATTCTTTACTGCCATGCGAAAAATTCAGTCTAATCCCATCAATACCGGCCCGGATCATTTCTTTTATAATTCCGGCATTTGAGGAACCGGGGCCAAGAGTAGCCAGGATTTTAGTCCTGGCAAAGGTCTTAAGAAATTTATTATTCATCTTTTCTTCTTATTCTTTGCACCCAGAGTTGCAGTTTTTCCTTTTTTAAGGAAATTATTTGAAGGCTTTACCGCTTTAGATCTTGCATAAAGATCTTTAATTTTCTTTTCAACACGGTCGAATACCGATCCAGGTTCATACCCGTTTTTTAATTTTTTACCAGCCGAAATCCCGGTTAAAATTTCAATACCTTCTTCAACTCTTGAAATCGGGTAAATATGAAATTCACCATTCCTAACCGATTCAATAATATCTTCTCTCAGCATAAGCTCTTTGATATTCTGGAAGGGGATAATGACTCCCTGATTTCCTGTTGAACCGCGGGATTTACAAACATCAAAGAAGCCTTCAATTTTTTCGTTCACTCCGCCGATCGGCTGTACATCTCCTTTTTGATTTAAAGATCCTGTAACTGCAATTGACTGCTTAATCGGCAGCTCAGATAATGTGGAAAGGAGTGCAAAAATTTCGGAGCAGGAAGCGCTGTCACCTTCGATCATACCGTAAGATTGTTCAAATACCAGGTTTGCATTAAACGAGAGGGGAATATCCTGTCCGAATGTTTCTTTAAAATACCCGGAAATAATAAGGACTCCTTTTGTATAATGCCTTCCGGACATGCCGGCTTCCCGTTCGACATTAATGATGCTGCCGCTGCCTAATGAAATTGTTGCAGTAATTCTTGCAGGTCTTGCAAACGAATAGAAATCGGCACCGTAAATTGCCAGGCCGTTTATCTGTCCGACTCTTTCCCCGGTTGTATCGATTAAAAGCATTTCATCTTTAATCATATCATCAACTTTTGCTTCCAGGAGCCCGTGCCGTTCCATCGCATACTTAAAAGCTTTCTCGACATGCGCCGCACTGACGATTTTAAATCCGTCGTCTAACGCCCAGTAATTTGCTTCTCGGGCAACATCGGCGATTTTGGAAAATCTCAGGGTAAGCTTTTCCTTCTGGCCGGCGAACCTTGCGCTGATTTCGATAAGTGCTGCCAAAGCCGACCGGTCGAACTCACACAGGTTTTCATCCTTTATCAGTTTTTTAATTACCCTGGCGTATTCAATAATTGTTTTAGTGCTCCCTTTAATTTCGTAATCAAAATCTGCTTTAACCTTGAAGATTTTTTTAAAGTCATATTCATATTCCGAAAGGTAAGCATATATGTACTGGTTCCCGATCAGAATTATCTTTGTGTCAATTTCAATCGGTTCCGGTTTAAGTATAGAAGGGGCAAGCTGAAAAAAAGTATGCGTATCCTGTATCTCGAGCTTACGGTATGTGAGTACCCGTTTCAGCATTCTCCATACACCGGGTTCTTCAAAAAGGTGCATAACATTCAGGACAAGATAACCGTTGTTTGCCCTGAGTAGCGATCCGGCTTTTATCTTTGTAAAATCGGTGTACCATCCTCCTCTTCCGTCATTAACTTTTTCAATAGTTCCGAAGAGGTTGATGTAGCTGGGCGAAGTTTCATCAATAATGGGGCACTTTTTTGTTTCACTGTTGTCAAGAATTATATTCACTTCATATTCTTTAAAATAATCTATTATAAATCCATCCGGTGCAGCGGCAGTTTCAGGCTTAATTCCTTTAAATACATGGCTGTTGTTTAAAACATTTTCCTCAACCTGGGAGATATAATCGCTGATCTTCGGATCATCATATTTTTCTTTAAGATTATCGAGTATTCCGCAGACAACTATTTTTATTGAGTTTTTCTCCAGGTTCGATAACTTCTCCTGAAATTCCTGGCTTATTTTCAAACCTTTCCTGAATAGCACCTGAAGGTCTCCCTGATGCTCATTATACTTTTTTAAAATCTCGTTGCTTTGCTCCTGGGAAATTCTCCCTTCTTTTACTTTCTCTTCAAGCTGAAATAAAGGAATTGGTTTGTCATCGATTATCGGGAAGAGATCCGGCCGTGAAAACTCACCGATCTTTACCTGGCCCAAAGAGAAATTTTCGGGCTCGATTTTTTTACTGAAGCTGTTAAGAAGCTGCTGTTCCTTTGAAGTATATTCTTCAACAAGCTTTTTTCTTTGATTTGTATAAAATTCTTTTTCAAGCGCCTGCGGGATTTTTTCTTTCAACAGATTTATTGAAGAATTAAGATCCTGCTTAAATAATTTAGCTTTGCCTACAGGAAATGTTAACAATAACGGCAGATCCTCGTTTTTAAAATTATTTACGTAAGCATAATCCTTAAGAGGAGGAAAGTCTGAACTGAGAGTTTCAAGCATCTGTTTTACGGTTGTTGCTTTGCCTGTGCCGGAAAGCCCGGCTATATAAATATTGTATCCCGGGCTGTGCAGGTCAATTCCTAATTTTAAAGAACGGAGCGCTCTCTCCTGTCCGATTATTCCTTCAATAGGCAATAGCTCCTGTGTGGAATCGAATTCGAAGATTTTAGGGTCGCAGCGCCATCTCAAATCTTCAGGCTTTAGTTCTTTATATTTTATTTTCGCTTTTTTAGATGCGGTTTTTTTCGGCATGTCTCACCCGTATTTATGAAAGTTTTTTCATACAGCCAATAGGCTTTTTATTTATATCCAGAAAATTAATGATAAAAATGGAAATATAATTGAATAAAATCATTCTTTGTTGAGGTACTTTTAGCTTTTAGGTATTTGCAAAATTGAGTTAAATACTTTTCCATACATTGTTTATTTTTAAGCCGGTAATTTTAATCAATTGAAAAATGATTATAGAAAAAGCAAGAGAGTTTTTCCCGTTTATAAAAAAGGGTAAAATTTATTTCAATCATGCATCGAGCGGGCCGCTTCCTTTACCTGCTGCGGATAGAATCCGGGAATTTATAATTAGCAGAAGCGAAAATGAAATTGATGATTATACCGGATTTATTCGGGTAATGGGGGAAACTAAATCTCTATTGGCGGAAATGATAAATACTTCTTCCGGCCGGATTGCTTTTCTCGATAATACTTCAAACGGGATAAACCTTCTTGCCCAATCTTTGAAATGGAAGAGGGGAGACCAGATTCTTCTTAATGATGTTGAATTTCCCGCTAACGTATATCCTTTTCTTAATCTGCAAAAAGAAGGTGTAGAAGTTGATTTCGTAAAATCCCGGAACAGGGTAGTTTCTTCCGAGGATATAATTGAAGCGATAAAACCTGGGACAAAATTAATTTCGATAAGCCATGTCCAGTTTTTATCGGGGTACAGGATTGATTTATCCGAAATCGGGAAGGTATGCAGAGAGAAAGAAATCGTTTTCAGTGTTGATGCAATACAGGCACTGCCTGCAGCAGAACTTGATGTTCAAAAAAGCAATGTAAATTTTATCTCCTGCGGCACGCAGAAATGGCTGCTGGGGCTGCCCGGTCTGGCATTTGTGTTTATTGATGAAGAGCTTCAAAAAAAAATGCACCCTAGGTATGTCGGCTGGTTATCCGTAAACAACAGCAATGATCTTCTTAATTACGATCTGACCCTAAAAAAAACTGCTTCAGCTTTTCAATCCGGCACTTTAAATTCAATTGCGGTTTATGCATTAAATTCTTCTTTAAAAATGCTGCTTGAATTTGGACTGGACGAAATTCAAAAATGTGTTCTTAATAATACAAAATATTTTAACGAAGAATTGCAGAAGATAGGATTAGATCCAATATTAAAATCGTGTGAAATCGATAATCTTGCCGGTATTGTAAGTATTGAACATCCGGACTCAAAGGAAATTTTTGGAGAGCTTTCAAAGAAAGATATTATTTGTTCCGTCAGAGAAGGGGTATTACGATTTTCTCCTCATTTTTATAATACAAAAGATGAAATTGGCCGGGTAATAAGTGAACTTAAAAAAAAGATTTAAGTTTTCCCTTCGGTTTCTCATTTCAGCTTTAATGCAAAATGATGGCTGGTAATATCCATTCTTTTTTTAATATAGAACCGGTGAGCCCCGAACCTTTGCACGCCTGAATCCAGGTGAAACTGATCGCATGAATTTTCAACTGCATAAGAAACCAGCCAGTCAAACAATTTTTCGCCGTATCCTTTTGATCTTTCGGAGGAAAGCGTAACTAAATCATCAACATATAAAAATTTTCCCCATGCCAGGCATTCTGAAATTCTTATCCCGGCGGCAGATTTTACTTCACCATTTTCTTCTAAGAAAATAAGCCGAAAACCAGCGATTTCCTGCTGTCTTTTTACTCTTTGAAAAAACTCTTCTTCATTTTTCAAATGTGTCCGCAATTCCGAGATTACAGGAAAGCAGCGTTTTATATCCTTTTCCGATTCTGCAGGTATGATTTTATACATTTTTAATTTAAATTTTATTATTGAAAAAACCTAAACGCCGGCTGAAGATATATTCTGTATCAAACCGGGAGTTTTTGCAATTTTTAGATATCTAATCTTTTTTTATTTTAGCTGAAAGATTTAAGGAGCAATTCATGAATAGAACAAATAAAATCTATTTTAATATTTTCACTTCAATTCTCTGCCTCTTGTTTATTTCGAATTTACAAGCACAAAATAATGAAAAAAAGATTAGAGTAAGTCCGAAAGCCGAAGTAATGCAGATTGTGGGACTTACAGAAATAACTATTTCTTACAGCAGGCCTGGAGTAAAAGGAAGAACAATCTGGGGGCAGCTGGTTCCCTATGATAAAGTCTGGCGTGCCGGAGCAGATGAAGCAACAAAAATCACCTTCGGCGATGACGTTATGATTGAAGGTAGAAAACTTAAAAAAGGCTCCTACAGCTTTTTTACAATTCCTTCTAAGGGAGACTGGACAATAATATTTAACAAGGTAGCAGATCAATGGGGAGCTTTTGAATACAACGAAGCGGAAGATGCATTAAGGGTAAAAGTAAAGCCCAAAAATAATGGAAATCAGGAATGGCTGGCTTATTCATTCACAAAAACTGGAGATAAATCTGCTGTAGTTCTGCTTGAGTGGGAAAAGTTAAGGATTCCGTTTAAGATTGAAGTGCAATAAGATAATTTCGGATTGCGGATTGCGAATTTCGGATTTAATCCGAAATCCGAAATCCAAAATTCGAAATCCTTTTAGCCCCGGATAATTTTCAGCAGCTCTTCTGTTTTTTCTTCCATCAGCTTAATGTTCCCTCTGCTTTCGACATTCAGCCTGATGATCGGTTCTGTATTTGATTCCCTTACATTGAACCGCCATTGATCATACTCTATACTTAAACCGTCAAGTTTATCAATTTTGCCATGCAGATATTTTTTCTCCAGTTCCTTGATTTTATCAGCCGGGTTTGAGATTGTTGAGTTAATTTCACCGGAGCAGGGATATTTCTCAATCATTTCACCCACTAACTGCGAAAGATTTTTTTTCTCTTCCGACATTAGCTGAAGAATCAGCAGGAACGGAATCATTCCGCTGTCTGAATATGCATTCTCCCTGAAATAGTGATGAGCAGACATTTCCCCTCCGTATACTGCATTTACTTCCCTCATTTTTTGTTTGATAAACGCATGTCCGCTTTTTGAAACGACAGGGATGCCGCCGTTATTTTTCACCACTTCCACGGTATTCCAGGTTAACCGGGGATCATGAACAATTTTTTCTCCGTGATATTTTTTAAGAATCGATTTTGCGAGCAGACCTACAATATAATAACCTTCGATAAAATTCCCCTTTTCATCGAAGAAAAAGCACCGGTCATAATCGCCGTCCCAGGCAACTCCTAAATCGGCATTGTTTTTTATTACAGCATCTATTGTGGATTTTCTGTTTTCAATTAATAGCGGATTCGGTACGCCGTTCGGGAAATCGGAGTCAGGCTCATTAAAAATTTTTATCATTTTTACGGGAAGCTTATTTTCCAGTTCATTTAAAGCTAATCCGGCACATCCGTTTCCTGCATTAACTACTACCTTGAACGGATTTATTTTTTGCGGGTCATAAAATTTCTGCAGATTATTAATAAATTCATTCATTACCTCACGGTGCTCCACTTTTCCGGCAGTTTTAGATCCATTTCCAAGTTCATTCCTAATAATCATCTTTTCAATCTCATTTAATCCGGAGTCGTATCCGACCGGCACCGATCCTTTTTTAACAAACTTCATCCCGTTGTATTCAGGGGGATTGTGGCTGGCGGTGATCATAATTCCCCCATCGGTATTCAACGCGGGTGTCGCAAAATAAATCATTTCCGTCCCGCAGAGGCCGATATCAATTACATTTACCCCGCTGTTTGTTAAGCCTTTTGTAAGAGCTTCCGATATTTGTCCGGATGATTTCCTTATATCGTGACCTATAACAACAGATTTTCCCTTTATCAATTTTGCAAAACCCTGCCCAATTTTATATGCTAGTTCTTCATTAAGTTCGTCAGGTACTTTTCCCCTAATGTCATAGGCTTTAAAAGGTTTGATTTTTTCCATAAGTTCTTGTTCCTTATCAAGTTAAAGGAGGAAAATTTATAGTTTTGATTATATCAATTACATCATGAAAGCAAAAATAATAAATTTGTCCAAGATAATTTGTGCATCGCAATTTGAAATAAACAGTAAGAGAATTATTTTTCAATAGACTTTTTATCTTTAAGTTGTTATGTTAACAACAAAAATTAAAGGGAAATAATTATCGTTACTAAAGATACAGTTAAGTGGCACTTCGCTAAATGCAATAACTCTAAATGTAATTCTATATTTTTAGTAAACCCAGAAGAATCGCCGGGGGACTTAGGCTTCATTTGTCCCGAATGCAGTGCAAAAACCACTACATCCCATATAGTTCAATGTTCCAGCTGTAAAACAATTCTGAATTTTGTCCGGGCAAGTGCCAGCGAAGAAAAAGTCGTTTTTAACGTTCCTAAATGCTCGCATTGCGTAGGAACTGTAGAAGATGAATGGGAAATAGAACCTCTTTATCAGCCCGATTCTTATATATAACCTGTGGGGAATTATTTTAATTGCTTCACCAGATTGTATTTAAGATAATAAAGAGAGAAAATTTCGAATAATCTTAAAAGATTGCTTTATATTATCTCAATATACATCTGCATTCTTAATCCGATCTCTGTCTAAAGCATGTACAATTTTACCGGCCTGCTGATTTTAATATTGACTCCATTAGAAGCACACATTAAACTTAAAAACTTTTGCACTCTCTATTAAATATGATAATTTTAAACTGTAAAATAAAATTAATCAGCATGGAATATAAATGAAACACCTATTTAAAATATTTAATCTATCAAGTATCTTCTTATTTTCTGCTTTAACCATAACAAGCTGTTCAACGACAAAAGAAACTTCTTTAGACAACTACAGCTGGATTGATCCTGATACCGTAACAGCCGGAAAATTTGATATGGGAAAAATGTGGACATTTGAATATCCCCCGACAAATTATTTTAAAGAAGAGTATAGTTTTACTCCTTCGCAGCAATGGTTCGATCATGTAAGGATGTCTGCATTAAGATTTGCAGATTATTGTTCTGCATCTTTTGTTTCCGCGGACGGATTAATTATGACAAACGATCACTGCGCTAGAGAGAGTATCGTTGAAGTTCAAAATGAAGGCGAGGATCTATCTAAAAACGGTTTTTATGCCGAAATAATTGAAGAAGAGAGAACTGTACCGGGATTATATGTGGATCAGCTTGTTTTAATAAAAGATATTACCTCGGAAGTGCAGGCTGAAATTGATAAAGGGGGGACGGAGAGGGAAAAATTAATGAATGAAGATTTGACGGTTAGAGAAATCGAAGCCAGGGAAGCTGAAGCAACGGGCCTTGAAGTATTTGTGGTTCCGCTTTACAACGGGGGAAAATATTCTTTATACGGATATAAAAGATACACCGATGTGCGGCTGGTTTTTGTACCCGAATCTCAAATAGGTTTTTTCGGCGGAGACCCTGATAATTTTACTTATCCCCGCTACAATTTAGACTGCTCCTTTTTCAGAGTATATGACGATGAAGGAATGCCTCTAGAAACCGAAAATTATTTTAAATGGAGTCCTACCGGGGCTGTCCCCGGCGAACCTGTTTTCGTAGTGGGTAATCCCGGCTCAACCGAAAGATTAAAAACCGTTTCCCAGCTCGAATATTTCAGGGACGTTCAATATCCACGAACACTGGATATGATTGATGGTTTAATTTCGATTAATAATGATATGATAAAAGAAAATCCTGATAAAGAGGATGAGCTTACGGTTGAGCTTCTGAGATATCAAAATTCGCAGAAAGCTTACAAAGGAATGCTGAAGGGATTAAGAGACCCTGTTTTAATGCAGAGGAAAAAAGATTTTGAAAAGAATTTTAAGGAAGCAGTTAAATCTAATCCGAGGTTAAACCAGAAATACGGTAATTTATGGGATGATATTGATGAAGCAGAATCGGAATTAAAGAATGTGTCCAATGAATTATTTGCTATCTCTTTAAACCCTCTTTCAACTCCGGAATATTTCTACATTGCGAAAGATGTGCTTAATGCAGCGGAAGAATTGAAACTTCCTGAAAGCCGGAGAACCGCAGGCTACGGAGAATCCGAGATCGACAGTACAATTTCTGATATTTTCCCACCCGATTTTAACTATTCCTACAATAATAAACTTCTTCAAATGAAGATAGAGTTAATGATCAAATATTTAGGCCGGGAACATCCGCTTGTAAAAAAATTCACTAACGGATTAAATGCGCCTGAAGCCGTCGATTATCTGATAAAAAATTCACATGTTACCAGCCCGGAAAGGGTCAAATCCTTAATCCGCAAAGGACCGGATGCCATTCTGAAGTCCGATGATCCGTTTATTTATTTTCATTCCTATGCTGCGGACAAACAGTCTTCCCTGCAGTCAAGATTAAGTCTGCTTGTTTCAAAAGGTGAATTAGCCGAACGCGCATTAGGGAAGGCATTGTTTGAAGTATACGGAACATCGATACCTCCCGATGCAACATTTACTCTCAGAATTTCTGACGGTGTGATAAAAGGTTTTCCGTATAACGGAACCGTTGCGCCGCCTATGGTTACTTTTTACGGATTGTACGACAGGTACTATTCGTTCGACAAAGAGCATCCATGGAATTTACCGGAAAGATGGCAAAATCCTCCTCAAGATTTTGACCTTGAAGTTCCGTTTAATTTTGTTTCAACAAACGATATTATCGGAGGCAGTTCAGGCAGTCCCGTAATAAATAAAAATGCCGAAATAGTAGGTCTTGCCTTTGACGGCAATATTCAAAGTCTCCCCGGGAATTTTATATTCAGGGAAGAAGAAAACCGGATGGTTTCCGTTCATTCATTGGGAATGATCGAGGCGCTGCAGAAAATCTATAATGCGGAACGTCTAACGGATGAACTTTTAAGCGGAAAAGTAACTGCAGATACTTCCACGGTAAACCTGGAGGCTAATTAATAAAATACAGGTATGTTTTGGCTATGCATCTATGATTAAATCAATCGTGCGGAAACAATTTCCTCAGTTATTTAATTGGGCTAAAAACTTCTATTATTTTTTATATAAAGCCGTTTTAGGAAAAACTCAGAACGAAATAATCTTCACCAAAATTTACAGGCATAACCTCTGGAGGAATAATTATACCCGTTCAGGGGATGGATCCACCCTGGAAAATACCGAAACGATTGCTAAAGAATTACCTCATCTGATTAGAGACTTAAATTCAGAATCATTTCTTGATATACCCTGCGGCGATTTTTTCTGGATGAAACATGTAGATTTGCCGGTTAAAAAATATATCGGAGCCGATGTAGTCAAAGAGCTCATTAACGAGAACAATAAAAAATACGGCTCCGAAAAAAACACTTTCTTAACTCTGGATATTACAATTAATGATTTACCGCAGGCAGATATAATCTTCTGCAGAGACTGCCTGCCGCATCTTCCTAATAGTTCAATCATTGCTGCATTGAAGCAGATAAAAAAGAGCAAATCAAAATATCTGTTGACTTCTACGTACATTAATAGATTAAAAAATGAAGATAATCTGTTGGGTTTATTTCATCCGATAAATCTAGAACTGCCGCCTTTTAATCTGCCGAAACCTTTAAGAATAATTAATGATGCATGCATCTCCGACAGGGTTAATCTTCCTGATAAATCGATAGGCTTGTGGAAAATCTCAGATCTTCCTGATTTTTAGTTTAAAAATCTTTTTAGAAGAAATATTGAGTTTGTAAATGTAATGAAAAATATTTCGCAAACGAGTTGCCGAATGTAATGGCATATTCCGGGCCCGCCCCAAGCTTAAATCCAGTCAGATAAAGTGTTCTAAAGTCAATCCCTGCAGCGATTGAAAATACAGTTCCGTAATTCCATTCGCTTGTTCCGGCAAAAGTCCTGTCATCTATTGCAATAAAGCCGATACTCTCCTCAACGAAATAATTTTTAGTGAATACTTGAGATGAAACTCCGCGGATCGAGAATGCTTTTATGAAGGGATAATAGTTGTCTCTCGTATCGGGAAGAAGCATGTCGAAGTCACCCGCATAAATAAAATTAAGCCTGATGTTAATTGACGGCAAGAGAATAGTTGCCGTTTCGAGAAATATTGAAGAAGTGAAGCCGGCCTGGGGAAGAGAGGTTCCGCTGATGCTCCCTCCGCCAAAATAGCCGCCGATACTTAAATTGCCCTGACCGCTGCTGCTATTCGTATAAACAGCCGACAATATTAAGATGATAAAAATTTTCTTCACAAAATTTCTTCATATTATTTTTCTGAAATCATCCAACAATAATAATCATTTATTTGATAAACAATGAAAGCCGGCAACCTCGATTGAAAATCAAATCGGTTAGGATGATACTTTTTGGATTATAAAATATTTTATTCCTTAATTTGCCTATTCCCTTTTTAAATTTTTTTGTTCTGGTTTGATTAAAAAATGGAGTTCGTAAAATGGACACAGAAATATTAGCCAGAATTCAATTCGCATTTACCATTGGGTTTCATTACATCTATCCTCCTTTAAGCATCGGGCTTGGGGTTATCCTAGTCCTTATGGAAGGAATGTATTTAAAAACAAAAAATCCATTATATGAAAGAATGACAAAATTCTGGGTCAAAGTGTTTGCTTTGACTTTTGCAATCGGAGTGGCTACAGGCATAGTAATGGAATTTGAATTCGGGACAAACTGGGCAACGTTCTCGAGGTTTGTCGGCGATGTTTTCGGCAGTGCGCTTGCAGCCGAGGGAATTTTTGCTTTTTTCCTGGAGTCGGGATTTCTCGCAGTGCTTGTATTCGGCTGGGACAAAGTAAAACCCCGAACTCATTTTATTTCAACGATTATGGTTTCTCTCGGATCAATGTTCAGCGCCGTTTGGATTGTTGTTGCAAATTCATGGCAGCAGACTCCGGCTGGTTATCATATTGTTTCGCACAGAGCAGGGGAAGGAGTCTTTACACGTGCCGAGATTACGGATTTCTGGGCAATGGTCTTCAATCCTTCTTCAATGGAAAGACTAATACATGTACTGTCGGGCGCCTGGCTTGCAGGTTCCTTTTTAGTAATAAGCGTCAGTGCATTTTACATATTGAAGAAAAGGCACCTTACTTTTGCCGAATCTTCACTTAAGATTGCCCTGCTTTTTGCTTTGTTTGCTTCTTACTTCCAGCTTTTTACCGGTCATCAAAGCGCAATCGGTGTAAGTAAAAACCAGCCCGAAAAGCTGGCTGCCATGGAGGCGCATTTCGATTCTTTAGCACCGGCCCCTTTACACTTACTCGGCTGGGTAAATGAAGATAAACAGGAAGTTAATTTTGGTATTGCAGTGCCGGGCTTTTTGAGCTATTTAATTTCAGGCGATACGGAGTATAAAGTAAAAGGATTGAATCATTTTCCAAAAGACGAAATACCTCCCGTAAACATTGTGTTCCAGGCTTATCATATAATGGTAGCAATCGGATTGATCTTAATATTTATAACTACTCTTGGAGCTTTTTTATGGTGGAGAAAAAAACTTTTTGATCATAAATGGCTGTTATGGGTGTTTGTTTTTGCGGTGCTTGGTCCTCAAATAGCAAACCAGGTTGGCTGGATAACGGCTGAAGTAGGACGGCAGCCCTGGATTGTATATGGACTGCTGAAAACTTCGGAAGGTTTATCAAAAACTGTCATGGCAGATCAAATTATTTTCTCTTTAATCTTATTTACAATAATTTATTTATTTCTTTTCCTCCTGTTTATTTATCTGTTGAATGAAAAGATACAGCACGGACCCGATGAGCCTGAAACCATTTCGTCTGAATATGAAACTCAAAAGCTTCTTTTTGGAGAGAAAAAAAGTTAAGCTATCAACAGAATTTGATTGATAATATTAATCTCATAGTTAGATTAAACCGATAAAAAATTTTATGAG
>DAISZW010000331.1:0-1340 GCA_036824595.1 Ignavibacteriaceae bacterium | reverse complement strand
ACAGGTTTTGCCCATCCTATTAATGCAAAACCGGATGCAAATGAAGCCAGCGGCATAATCAAGGTTCCTACAATATCTGCATGCTTTATCGGATTTAGAGTAAGCCTTCCCATATTTTTGGCGGTGCTGTCCCCTAGTTTAAATGCAAGCAATGCATGAGCAAATTCATGAATTGATAATGAAATAAAAAACACAGGAAGAAATATTAAAAAAGAGACAAGCTTTTCGCTGAATTGTATATCGCTCAAATTCATTCCACGTTTCTAATATTTTATAAAACTAATTTACATTGTGCAAAAATGGAAAAGAAATTCAATCGGGTGTTCAACAACTCAAAAGCATGAATGCATGATTGCATGAATTCATGATTGAGAATTCCGATTACGGATTTCGGATTTCCTTTCTGACCGTTCGTTTTCTCCATGCTACCCACTCATTCTGATTTCCATCATCCATCTTACATCAACCATCATCCATCTTCCATTTTCCATCGCTTTTCATCCTCTGGGATGACAATCTCTATGCACCTGCTTGATGTACTCGCGGTCAATATGGGTATAAATCTGTGTAGTTGAAATATCGGCATGGCCGAGCATTTCCTGTACTGCACGAAGGTCGGCGCCTCCTTCCAGGAGATGCGTTGCAAATGAATGCCTGAATGTATGAGGATGAACTGCCTTCATTATCCCGGCTTCTTTTGCATAGCGGTCGATAATCTTCCACGCACCCATTCTTGAAAGTCTGCTGCCTCTGCTGTTCAAAAAAAGATAGTTTTCGCTTTTCATTTTTTTCTCGAGCAATGGACGGCTGTTTTTCAAATATAAGTTAACCCATGAAACTGCACTTCTTCCTATAGGCACTAACCTCTCTTTTGAACCCTTTCCGAAAACCCGGATTACTTCATCCCTGAAAAACAGATCGGATAACTGAAGATTGATCATTTCGGAAACTCTTGTTCCGCAGGCATAAAGCAGTTCCAATATTGCTCTGTCGCGCAGACCAAGTTTATCTTCCGTATCGGGTTTTGATAAAATACTGTCGATATCATTAACCGATAAAACTTCGGGAAGGTTTTTGGAGAGCTTAGGCGGCATCAGCTTTTCAACAGGATTTTCTTTTATATATTTATTAACAAATAAATACTTAAAAAATCCTTTAATAGATGAATAGTATCTTGCCGAAGATGAACTCGCCAGTCCAAGGCTGTTTAAGGATCGGAAGAACGATGCAATTTGATTATAGCTGATCCCGGAAGGGTCGCTTACTCCGTAAGATTCCAGAAATCTAAACAGCGCGGAAATATCATTGCTGTAGGAGATTACGGTATTTTCGGAAAGATT
>DAISZW010000071.1:2188-16167 GCA_036824595.1 Ignavibacteriaceae bacterium | reverse complement strand
CAAGATGACTTTTGAGTATAGGCAGTGTTTTACTAATCCAATCTTTAAGTTCTGAATTTTGAACTTTTTCCAATGCTTCTTCGAATTCCTCTATATCTTTTTCATATTCTCTTTCTCTTAAATTTTATTTTTAAATTATATTCTCAAGGCAACATTAGCAAATAATATTTATTTGTACGGTGATATAATGTCAGGAAAAAATAAAGCTGAAAGAAATAGTTAAAAAAATCACAAATAATTATAGATGTTAATACCTTCAACTGTCGGTTATTATATTTTTATCCGATATACGGCAGTGATAGTTATCATGGACAAAATTTTTTTTAATTCAAATACGATATATTTTATTTTAAAATTATGAGGAAATAAATTGCCTGAGAATGAATGTATTAGAAAAATATTTGTCGGTGCAGAAGTAGTTCCAAACGAGGGAGTTCACTTCCGTGTCTATGCTCCCAAAAGGAATGGAGTTTCTGTAGTAATCGGGGAGAATTTTGAAAAAGTGAATAAAGAAAATGGAAAAACTTATAAACTTGAAAGCGAAGGCAGCGGTTATTTTTCCGGCTTGATAAAAGATGCGGCAGCAGGAAATTTATATAAATATCTCTTTGAGGATAATTCACTTTACCCGGATCCCGCGTCATTCTTCCAGCCTTACGGGCCGCATGGTCCTTCTGAAATAATCGACCTGAACAATTTTGACTGGTCCGACTCGGATTGGAAAGGAATTTCAGGTAAAAAAAAACAAATAATTTATGAACTGCATGTGGGAACGTTTTCTCAGGAAGGGATCTGGCAGTCTGCAAAAACAAATCTTGAACATCTGCGGGATCTAGGGATTTCGATAATTGAAGTGATGCCGGTAGCGGAGTTTGCAGGAAAATTCGGCTGGGGTTATGACGGAGTGAATCTGTTTGCACCGTATCATTATTACGGGCGCCCGGAAGATTTTAAAGACTTTATCAATTCAGCTCACCTGATGAACATCGGTGTAATACTAGATGTTGTGTATAATCATTTGGGACCGGACGGCAATTATATGGAACAATTTACTGAGGATTTTTTTACGGAGAAATATAAAACAGACTGGGGTAAAGCAATAAATTTTGACGGGGAAAATTCTGATTTCGTAAGAAATTTTATAGTGCAGAATGCACTTTACTGGAGTGAAGAATTCCACATCGACGGATTAAGATTTGACGCAACTCAAGATATTTTTGATAATTCCGGAAAACATATTCTGTCGGACGTTGTTCAAACTGTGAAAGAAAAAAGCAGTAAAGGAAAATATTTTGTTGCAGAAAATGAACCTCAAAATTCAAAGTTCGTTTTACCTCCTGAAGATAAAGGATTTGGAATAGACTCAATGTGGAATGACGACTTTCATCATTCATGCATAGTGGCTCTGACTGGAAGGAATGAGGCATACTATTCGGATTATCTCGGTAAACCACAGGAATTTATCTCAATGTACAAATATGGATTTCTTTACCAGGGACAGTACTATAAATGGCAGAAAAAAAGAAGAGGCACTCCGTCTTTTTACATGGAATCTTCAGCACTGGTTAATTTTATTCAAAACCATGACCAGATTGCCAACAGCGGCAGAGGTTTAAGAATCGATAAAGTTGCAAGCCTCGGATCTTATAAAGCAATTACAGCATTAATGATTTTGAGCCCGGGAACCCCGATGCTTTTCCAGGGAGAGGAATATGCATCTGCTTCTCCATTCTTTTATTTCGCAGACCATAAGGAGGAATTATCTGAATTAATTTACAACGGCCGCACGGAATTTATGAGCCAGTTTAGAAGCATTGCAACACCTGAAATGATTGCATGGCTTCCTGTTCCAAACGATATCCAGACGTTTATACAGTGTAAATTAAATATTGAAGATAAAAACAATAATAAAGCAATATTCGATCTGCATAAAGATTTAATAAAAATCAAAAAAGACGATCCGGTTATCAATCTGCAGCAGAATGATTTAATAGACGGTGCAGTGCTGAATGAATCTGCTTTCGTGATAAGGTATTTCGGAAATAATAATGATGACCGGATTTTATTGGTGAATCTAGGAATAGATCTGCATTTAAATCCTGCCCCTGAACCCTTATTAAGTCCTGTTACCGATAAAGGATGGCAGATTCTCTGGTCCTCTGAAGATATTAAATACGGCGGCAGCGGGACGGCTCCCCTTGAAACCGAAAACAACTGGATTATACCCGGCCATGCAGCCGTACTGCTTCAGCCCGCTTCATTATTAAATTCAAATTTAAAATTGTTACCCTAAAGTGAGTATTATAAGAGAAATAAACATAGGCACCGATGAATCGTTATTGAACAAGGAATGGATAGTTACAAACGGTTTGGGCGGTTATGCTTCCGGGACGATCGGAGGGTTATTAACCAGGCGGTATCATGCTCTGCTCATTTCTGCATTGCCGGCTCCATTGGGACGAATTGTAATGTTCAATACAATGAATTATGAACTGATAACGGAAAACGGTTCATCAGTCAGGTTCAACGCTGCAGCAAGAAATCATGATGAATATAATACATTAAACTTAATTCATCCAAAAAAATTTTTTTTGGAAGACGGACTGCCTGTCTGGCAGTATAAGCTTGATAATCTTCTTTTCGAAAAAAGAATTTTAATGCCTTATATGCAGAACACTGTTGTAATAACCTTTAAACTTTTAGAGGGAAATTCCGCTGCGAATATTAAGCTTCTTCCGTACCTGCATTTCCGTCCGCATGAATTCCCGGTAAATGAAAAATTTGAAGGGTCATTCAGAATTTCCATTGACGGAGATAAGTACCAAATTACATTTAATGAAAACCTGCCGCCGCTGAATTTAATTCTTTACGGAAAAAATTCATCATTTACATATACTGTCTGCGACGAATTCATAAACTTTTATAAGATGGAAAATCAAAGAGGATACGAATCAGAAGGCTCATTATGGAACCCGGGACCTTTCAATGCACAGCTTAGCAAAGATAATTCTGTCTCGCTGATTGCATCAACGGAAGAATGGGAAACAATCCTTTCTCAAAAGCCTGAAGATATTTTCATTAATGAAATAAAAAGAAGAAATGAACTAATCGCCCGCTCCAATTTTAGGGGCGAAAAATTTCTTTCGGAACTTGCTTTGGCTTCCGATCAATTTATTATAACGCCCGTAGGCAGGCAGGAGAAAGCAATTAAAGTAATATCAGTGGGCGGGGAATTAAAATCTGTAATTGCAGGTTATCATTGGTTTACCGATTGGGGAAGGGACACTATGATAAGTCTGGAAGGTCTGTCGCTGTTAACCGGGAGATTTAAAGAAGCTCATTCAATACTTCATTCTTTTGCAAATTGCGTAGAAAACGGATTAATTCCTAACCATTTTCCTGAAGGAGAGAAGGAAGGTTTATATCACACGGCCGATGCAACCTTGTGGTTCTTTCATGCCCTCGATCGGTATCTTTATTACACAAATGACAAAACAATTATTACACTTCTGCTCCCGACTTTGAAGGAAATAATAGGATTCCACCTTGGAGGAACACGGTTCGGAATTAAAGCCGATTCTTCCGACGGATTACTAATCCAGGGCACGGAAGGCTATCAGCTTACATGGATGGATGCTAAAGTAAGGGACTGGGTTGTAACGCCCCGCAGAGGAAAAGCTGTGGAGATTAATGCACTCTGGTATAATGCACTAAAATTAATTTCAGAATGGATAAAAGAGATTGAAGGATCGGACCCCGGCAAATATATTAATCTTTCCGAATTAACAAAAAAATCATTTAATAAAAAGTTTTGGATTAATGATAAAAAATATCTTTACGACGTAATTGAAGGAGAGAATACGCTGTTCGATGATTCATTAAGGCCGAATCAGATTTTTTCTATTTCACTGAAATTCCCTGTGCTCGATCAGGATAAATGGGAAGATGTAATTAATATTGTTAAGGATTATCTTCTAACTCCATATGGATTAAGATCCCTCGCTCCAAATCATCCCGACTATAAATCAAATTATTTCGGAAATCTCCTTGCACGCGACGCTGCATATCACCAGGGAACGGTATGGGCATGGCTCATCGGGCATTTTATTGATGCCTGGTTAAAGCTGTTCCCGGATGATCTGGTAAATACCGAGAAGTTCCTTGAAGGATTCGATCCGCATTTGAACGATGCAGGTTTAGGGTCCATCAGCGAAATATTTGATGCGGAGCAGCCTTATACACCTCGCGGATGCATTGCCCAGGCATGGAGTGTTGCGGAGGTCTTAAGAAGCAGGGTAAAAATAAATTCAATCAGAGAAAACTCAGCTCTGAAAATGACAAATCAGGTAAAAACGTAAAAAGTAAAATAAAGTACCATTTTGAGCCAAGCCTGATCTCGTATCTACTTCCTTTGTAAAGGCTTATAGCGCACACCCGATTTTTAATTATTTCAATTCTCTTGCCTAATTTCTAAAATAATTTTAGCTTGTCTCCAAATAAATTTAATATTTAGGGGCTTCACTATTGGGAAACTTGCATATTCGATAGGCATAATCAGATACTTTGTTTCTTATTAATCATTACCCCGAGTAATGATTTATATTATCAAATTTTCTGATAACAATCATTTGGAGTTTTTATGAGAAAAGTATTATTCGGCGGATTGTTTTATTTAATTTTTCAAATCAATATTTGCGCACAAATTAATCAACCGCATCCGCATGTTTCGGGAGGATTAAATTTAGGATACAGCAGCGGGTTCGGAATACAAGGAAATCTGACCATCACCGATTTTGCACTTGACTTCCCTCTCGCTATCAGGCTCGGGCTCGGTTATACAATGGTAGATCCCGGAAATCCTGTAGAAGCCCGCGTTATTTTCATAAACGATGCAACCAACGGTGTTCCTGAAGAAAGCGGAAGATTCTGGGATTTTAAAATGGATTTCTTATATCCAATTAAAATTTTCAATTTAAAAAAAGCTTTCTTATTTGCGGGACCGCGTTATTCACTTTTTTCCGGGGATTTTAATTTTATAGACGGAAATGAATTCTTTACTATCTCTTCTAATCAATGGGGAATCGGGGCTGGAGCGGAAGCCGACTTTTTGTTATCTCCAAAATTTGATTTTGTGCTGACTACAGGATTCGACTATTATTTTTCAGGTATGATTGAAGAACATGATACATCTTACGGTCCCGACGGCGAGATAATAAGCGGCAGACGCGATTATATTTACAATGATGCCGATAAAGCAATCAATCAGCCGAAGTTTATAATAAAAGCTATGATGGGATTTAGTTATCATTTCTACGTACTTGTCTATTCGTAAAAACTTAGATGCAAAATTGATCTTTATAATCTCAAACAGAGCCTCTCCAGCTTTCCCATATTATATTTTATCCTTTCAAAAATAAAATGAAGAAAGAATAACAATGGCTTGGTTTATATTAATAATTGCAGGTCTTTTTGAAGTCGGCTTTACAACTTGTTTAAATAAAGCAAAGGAGACTTCAGGTACAGAATCTACCTTATGGATTGCCGGTTTTTTCATAACACTTTCGTTAAGCATGTTTCTGCTTTATAAAGCTACCCAAACTCTTCCAATGGGGACTTCTTATGCTGTTTGGACAGGCATCGGAGCAGTCGGTACAGTCTTAATTGGAATTATCTTCTTTAAAGAACCTGCAGATTTCTGGAGATTATTTTTTATTTTTCTTTTGATAGGTTCAATAGTTGGCCTTAAATTTGTTACAAAGGGTTGACTATTTAGAACTTTATAAGGGAAAAAAATGTTATTCTTTAAATTTCATACCTGTCTGGTTTTAGCATTAATCATTCTTGCAAACTTTAATTCTGCCCGGTTATTTGCACAAGATGAACTAAATTTAAAAACAGAGATTAAAAAACTTTCTCTTTTTAAAAATGGAATTGGTTTTGTTGTTTCTGAAGCAGTTCTCCCGGAAAATAGTAAAACAGTAAAATTGGGCCAGCTTCCTGTGCCTTCATTCGGCACTTTTTGGGTCGGGTACCCGGAAGAAGTTAAGGTGCAAAGCCTTATTACATCAATCCAAGAAGTTGAAAAGAAAATTCCCGCTCAGAATCTTCCGCAGCTTCTGCAGTTGAATCCCGGAAAGAAGGTAATTATTCATACTTCCGATAAAGATATCGAAGGAGTAATATTAGCAAACAGCCCGGGAGATCAGGAACAATCGGTTCAGAATCCTTATTATATGAGTGTAAGGACAATCCTTGATCCATATGGACGGTATGTGCCTCAAATTCCTTCCAATGATATTTTAAGAATTCAAACTGATCAGGGAATAATATTGCTCAATGCATCCTCAGTAATCAGGGCTGAGTTTAATGAAAGAGAGCTTATAAATTTTTCAACAGCAAAAGAGAAATATCCAAGCATCCGCATGGAGCTGGAAGAATCTTCAGGCGGAGAAGAGATTTCCATAAGCTGTCTTGCACGGGGAATTACCTGGTCGCCAGGTTATCTGATTGATTTATCCGATCCAAGAACAGCAAAGTTCAGCGCTCATGCTGTTATAATAAACGAACTTGCCGATTTGAATAATGTCCAGATACAGCTTGTAACAGGATTTCCGAATATAAAATTCGCAGATGTCGTTAGTCCCGTTGCAAAGAGCCAGAGTCTGGCAGAATTCTTAAATTCGTTAACAAATGCAGGCGGGCAAAGGCAAAATCAGTACATGGTTACCCAGCAAGCATTGCTTTCTAATGTAGCCGGACAATTTGATTCGGAAGGTAGATCTCTTTTACCCGGATATTCTACTGCATCCGATGGGATGACTGCCGAAGATTTTTTCTTTTATCCTGTAAATAATTTTTCATTAAAGAATAATGAAACAGCCTGGGTTCCGTTGTTTACTGCTGAGATGCCTTACAAACACATCTATACATGGAAAATAAAAGATTTTATTGACCAAGAAGACAGGTATTATTCACAGCTGCAGACGCAAAATGCGGAGCAGGCAGAAGAAATATGGCATTCCTGCAGAGTGGTCAACACTCTCAATATGCCTCTTACTACCGCCGCAACAGAATTTATAACTAACGGAGAATTTACCGGTCAGGATGTGTGTTATTACACTCCTTCAAAGGGAGAGACGACAATACGAATTAATAAAGCATTAAATGTTTTAGCAGAGCAAAGTGAAGTTGAAATTGAACGCAAACGGGATGCTTCTGTATTTCATGGTTATAGGTACGATCTGGTTAAAGTCCGTGGTGAATTAAAAATCCGGAACAAGCTGGATAAAAATATCAATCTTGAAATCACCAAGGAGCTAACCGGAGAGGTTCTTGAAAGCTCGCCAAAATCAGAAGATATTAAAACTGCAAAAGGATTGAAACAAGTTAATGAAAAACATCTGCTCAAGTGGGAAATTGTTTTGGCTGAAGGAGAAGAAAAAAATATTTCATATCAATACCAGGTTTATATCAGGAACTGAATAAAGTTTTTTTTCAGTTCTTTCACCTTCTCTTGCTCTTTCTCTTAATCTAGAGAGTAGGAGAAAGAGAAAGATTAAGAGAAAAAGAAAGATTAAGAGAAAGAGAATAATTAGAACAAAGGGTAAGAATAAAAAAATTTCCCAACAATTTTTGTTGCAATTTTGTAGAACGAAGCGTTAGCTTCGTTGAACTATTTTATTTGTCGAAGCTTCGCTTCGACCTACATTTAGATTAATATTATAGAAAAATCAAAATTGAATACGGCGATTCTTTCCCTTGCTCTTTCTCTTAATCTTAATTGAACCTGAATCCCCTTAAAAACTCTTCGGCATTTAATCTTTTTTTCCCCTCAAGCTGGAGATCAAGAATTTCCAGCTGATTTTCCCCGCATTCAACTAAAAGATTTGTCTTTGAAATAATAAACTTTCCCGGTGTTGTCTCTTTCTTCTTTACAACTCTTGTTTTAAATATCTTTATTTTTTTCTCTTCAAAATAAAAATAAGCCGCGGGAACAGGCGATAATCCGCGTACAAGATTATGAATATCTTCGGCTTTTTTACTCCAATCAATCCTCCCTATCTCAGGAGTTATTTTTGGAGCCGGAGTTGCTTGAGAATTGTCCTGTTCAATCAGCTCAAAATTACCCGATTCAATTAAATTAATCGTCTCGAGTACGGCCTGTGCACCAAGATCGCTTAATTTATCATGCATTTTTCCGAAGTCATCATCGTCTTCTATTTCAATTCTCCTTTGAATATAAAGTTTGCCGGTATCCACTTTGTCTTCCAGAGCAAAAGTAGTTACTCCGGTTTCTTTCTCACCATTAATTAAGGTCCATTGGATGGGCGCAGCACCCCGGTATTTAGGAAGAAGCGATGCGTGAAGATTGAATGAACCTTTCAGCGGAATTGTAAATACTTCTCTTGGTAATATTCTAAAAGCAACAACTACGAAAAGATCGGCATTAAAGCTTTTCAATTCATTGATAAAATTTAAATCCTTTAAATTTTCCGGCTGGATGAGAGGTATTTTATTCCGGATCGCCGCATCTTTTACAGGTGTAAATGAAACCTTCTGCCCTCTTCCCCTTTCCTTATCTGCTCCCGTAACTACTGCAAGAACCTGGTGGCCGCTCCCGACCAATGTAAGCAGCGATGGAACTGCAAAATCGGGAGTCCCCATAAAAATTAATTTCATTTAAGCTGGTAATCTTTATTTTCGGTAATAGGATAATCTACTTCTATTTCCCGTTCTTTTATTTTTCTAAGGGTATCCTGAACAATTTTTTTCTCTTCTTCACTTAAATAATCTACAATTAAAATTCCCTGCAGATGATCATATTCATGCTGGATTGCCCGGGCTAATATTTCATAAGCTTCAATCGTATGCTCTTTCAAGTCGTAATCCTGATAAGTGATTTTTATTGATTCCGGCCTCCCGATTTTCCCTCTTACATCCGGCAGGCTGAGGCAGCCTTCTTCAATTACAGATTTTTCTTTCGAACGTTCGACGATTCTGGGATTTATAAAGACCATCGGCTTAGCATCCTCGTGTCCTTCAACTCCGGATAGATCTACAACAAAAATAGATTTATTCACTCCGACCTGATTAGCAGCTAGTCCTACCCCGTTGGCGTTGTGCATAGTCTCGAACATGTCTTTTATGAGTTTGATATCCTCATTGCTGATTTCTTTAACCAAACCGGTTTTTTTTCTTAACATTTTATCGCCGTAAATGGTTATCGGTAAAAGAGCCATTTTCTCTCCGAATTAAATTTTCGCGTATAATAATTTTTAATTTTATCAAAGATAGCTAAAAGGAAAGGAAGATAAAATTGATTAAATCAGCAGTTTACCCGATTTCATAATCATTTTATCGTCTAGAAAAACGGTTGGTTTCTTAATCACACCATCCAAATGGATTGGAACATTAACATTTCCCCCCATAGATACATTATTTCCAAGGGCAATATGGACTGTTCCCAAAACCTTTTCATCTTCTAAAAGTACGCCGCTTAGTTTTGCAGAATCATTGGTGCCTATTCCAAATTCGGCAATATTACGCGCTTCTTTCCCCTCTTTATCAAGCATTGCATTTAGTTTTTTTGCAAGTATTCCGCCTGTAATATTGGAAGCATAACCATTCTGCACTTCGATTTTTATATTGGTACTTTTTATTAAACCAAGTCCCGCCATTGAACCATCCACAGTAAAAATTCCATTGGAAGTTCCCTCAATCGGCGCTAGAAATGCTTCGCCGGTGGGGAGATTCCCCCATTCACTTTTATTATGAAATAATCCTTTGCTTGCAAATGCAGACCTCCCGGTTATTTCAAAAGAAATATCTGTGCCTGCAGGTGCGGTAATCCTGATAAAATGACCCTTCTCCAATATTTCTTTCAGCTTCAAAGTAAGTTTTGCAATTTTGTTATAGTCTGCATTCATTCCGCGGATCATTACTTCTTTAGTAATTCCGGGGAATGTAGCAATTCTGGTTCCGACTGCAGAAGCTTCTCTTCTTGCATTTGTATGGGTTAATGATTTTGAAGTCGGGCAAAAAACAACATCGAATTTTTTCATCAGCTCTGCAACTTCAGAAGGAGGTTCTTCCCCGTTTGTTCGGCCGGATTTCATTTCTGCTAGCAATGATTTTAAACCAAGTCTTACAGCATTTTCATAAATTGAATAGCCTATTTCTCTTTTTACTTCGTCCGTTATAACTAAAACTTTTTCCTCTTCTTTAGTCCCCATACAGACTTTAATTGCAGTCTGAGAAGCTTTATCCAATTTTGTTAACTTCATAAAAATTTAATTATTGATTTAAGAATTGTCTTTTTGAATCTGAAATTATAGCGGGAAACCGACATTAAGTTGAATTACAGCATTGAATCCGCCTGTTTCAATAAAGTTTGTCATCCTCCCGCTGTTCGGATCTTCATTAACTGTAAGAAAAGTCCCATCATCTTTTTTCATTTCTTCTATTGTAATAACGGTATAAGCTGCTAATCCTTCCAGCGTTACATAATCATCTACTATTGCAAGGATAAATCCTGTTCCAACAGTATATCCTAGTTCCGAACCGCTTTTATATTTTTGAATTTCTGTTCTTGCACCGGGAAGATTCTCAGTGTTTACAAAAGTAGCGGAGTTGAAAAGAACCGCAGCATCAATCACCTTCCAGCTGACCATAGATGTAATAGAAGTTCCTAAATCGAGCCCGAGCCCCCAATTTTTCAATTCCAGTTTAAAAGAAGAATTTGAAATACCGTCAGAAATATTTACCGATGAACTATGTTTTTCAGATAAAAACTGGTAAAATCCTTTAGCAGTTAAAATAAAACCTTTAAAGTTTGCACGGAAGAAATTCAATCCAACGCGGTAACCCTGTGTTTTCCCGAAATCATCCATCACTGATATAGAGGAATCGCTTCTAAGGTCATTAAAAACAAAGATATAATTATTTAGTCCGGTGGGTTTATATTCCTGGTAGCTGTATCCTCCATAACCTCCTACTAAACCAAGGCATCCGAAGCCGAAGGTTTGCGCTTTTAATGATCCGGCAGATACAGCCAAAAGAAGTATCAAAAACCTGAGAATTTTTGCCATATGCATCATGTTAAACATAAGAATAATAAAAACAAAAATGAATTCTATTAAAGATGTTGCAAAAACATGAAGAAAGATTATAATTCAATTTTTTATACCTGTTCTAGTCGTAATAGTTTCCAAACCATGTCCTCCTGAACCAGTTTCTGTTTTCCAAAGCAGAAATGAAAAAACCAAACCGAGAGAGGCAAGGGCTGTAAAAATCCACATCCCTGGTGCATATCCCCCGGGATTATCAGGGCCGGCAAGAAATGCATCGTTTGTAAATCCGATTAGCCACGGAATTATTGCCATACCCACCTGCTGGCAGAGAGTCATTAATGAATAACCTGAACCTAACCTTCGTTCCTCTACAATATATGCAACGGAAGGCCACATAATAGCCGGGATCATTGAGAATGCCACACCAAGAAGCAGCATAACAATAAGCAGGGTAAGCGGCCATGTATAGCTTCCAAGGAAAGGAATAGACAATGAAATATCGGGACCCGGGGGAAAATACGTAACTACAAGAAATAGAGGCAGAAGAATTAAAGAACCAATAAACATTAAGAACGATCTCTTTCCAATTTTATCAACCATTAATCCGAACAATGGTGTTGCAATACCGGCTGCAAGCGGTAATACACTATTTAATGCTCCTCCGGCTTCACGCGATATGCCGTGTGCTTCAATAAAATACTTTATTGCAAAAGCCCTGAAAGGAAATACTGTTGAATAGAATACAACACATAATGCAACTACATACCAATATGAACGGCTGAATTTATAAAGATTTTTTAAATCTAATTTTTCAGTTTTTTCCTCACTAGATAGACTATACATTCTTCCGGCCTTGTTTTCCAGAATCCAATACAGTATTGCCCCTGCAACAGAAATTCCGGCAAAACCTGTTGCAAGCCAGAGAGGATCCTGCCAGTTACTGTATAAAGCCCGGGCAAATGAAGGGGACCAATCGGCAGAAACTGAACCCAAACGTGCAATTAATAAATTAATTCCAAATGCAAAACTTAATTCCTTGCCTTTAAACCATTTTGCAAGAGCCGTTGTAACGGCAACAATAAGCGGCTCGGCGCCCAATCCTAAGGCAAATCTCCCGGTCAGCATTATTGCAAATTCATCTGAGACCGCAGTAATAACGGCTGCTAATAAACAGATTATTGCAAAAAGAAGAATCGATATTTTTGTTCCGAATCTGTCGACTATGTAGCCGCCGATCAGCAAAACTATAATTGCAGCTATGCTGTAAACAGAATAGAAAAGTCCTAATTGCTGATCTGTGAATTTCAACTGAGATGAGAGAAGATCGAATATCGGGGCAACGCTGTCATAAATATAGTAGTTGCCGAACATAGCAAGGCTTATAAATAAAAGAACCATCCACCTGTGAAATGCGGATGGTTCTTTTCTTGTCTGTTCTAAATTTTGAGCCATAAATTAATTTATATTTTTAAGAACATTTACAAGCAATTTCCAGAATTTCGGGATAGTATCAATCTGCAGTTTTTCATCCGGAGAATGAACTCCGTACATAGTTGGTCCGAATGAAATCATATCAAGTTCGGGATATTTTTCACCGATTATTCCGCATTCGAGTCCCGCATGAATGGCTTTTACTTCCGGCTCTTTCCCGTACAAATTCTTATAAGTATTTTTCATTACTCCCAGTATTTCGGAGTTTACATTTGGTTTCCAGCCCGGATAGCCGTCTCCAAATTTTATCTCAAATTCCGCAAGTTCCAAAATTGAAGTTACCATAGCAACAATATCTATTATTTCGGAAGCAACCGAGCTCCGCTGGCTTGTCACAATATTAATATTTTTTCCCTCAGTAGAAATTGTGGCTAAATTGGTGGAAGTTTCGACTAAACCTGGTATATCGGCAGACATCTTAATTACACCGTGAGGAATTGCGTATAGTGTATTTAGTAATTTTACTTGAGATTTGCCGTCCATTACTTTATCAGCTTTTCTTGCTTTCTCAGCAGTTACCATTAAGTTCGGCTCTACAGAAGCCAGTTCGGCCTTTACTGTCTTATTAAATTCTTCAACATGGCGGAGAAAATCTTTTTGGGAAGATTTGGGAATTGCCACAATTGCAAAAGCTTCTCTCGGAATAGCGTTGTGTTTATTTCCTCCCTCTATCTTGGAGAGTTTCAATTTAATCTGAGTACTTAACGATTTTAAAATTCTCGTTAATATTTTAATTGCATTCCCTCTTCCGGAATTTATCTCCAAGCCTGAATGTCCCCCCTGTAAACCTGCAACTTTAATTTCAAATTTAGCATAATCTTTAGGGACTGCCAGGGCTCTGAAAGTTAATTTGGCATGAGTAGTTTTTCCTCCCGCACACCCGATGTATAAAGATCCTTCTTCTTCAGAATCCATGTTTATTAAAATTTTTCCCTTCAGAACATTTGTATCTAAATTAGATGCCCCTGTTAAACCGGTTTCTTCATCGAGGGTAAATAAGCATTCAATGGGTCCGTGTTCAACATCATTAGATTCCAACACGGCTAAAGATGCAGCTACACCGACTCCATTATCTGCACCGAGTGTTGTACCTTTTGCCTTAACCCAATTACCGTCGATGTACGGCATTATAGGATCTTTATCAAAATCATGCTGAACATCGCGGTTCTTTTCACAAACCATATCGATATGGCTCTGCAGTATTATCGGTTTGGCATTTTCTTTTCCTGGAGCAGCAGGTTTTCGGATAATAATATTCCCGAAAGAATCTCTAAAAGTTTCTAAATTAAGTTTTTTACCAATAGATAGAATGTAATTTGCAATTTTTTCCTCCTTCTTCGAAGGGCGGGGATGTTTGCAAATTTCTTCAAAATAATTCCATAATGAAGACGGCTGTAAATGACCTAAAATTTCACCCAT
>DAISZW010000071.1:0-2088 GCA_036824595.1 Ignavibacteriaceae bacterium | reverse complement strand
GGCGGAGCAGGTTCATCCGGTTTTCCGGCATTACTTAACGGCACTTTAATCAGAACATACCCTACAACAACAAACACTAATAAACTAACAAGAAACGAGGGGTGTTCAAATACTATTGGAGTTTTCAATTCAATAACGGCAAAAAATGCAAAGAGCAATCCGATAAGAGCTTCGCCCGCAATTAAACCTGAGGCAAGCAGTACACCGTTATTTTCTGAGCGTGCCTTTTGTGCCTCGTTTAATTTTCTTCGAGCAGAAATTTTATCGAGTACCCCTTTTATTAAACCTCCGATAAATATCGCAAAAGAAGTCTCCAAAGGTAGATACATTCCCACACAAACAAGCATCGGACTTTTAACTTTTACGAGAATAAAACCGATGGCCATTAAAATACCGACTATTATAAGTGGCCAAGCCATGTCTCCTCCTACAATGCCCTTTGCCAAAATAGCCATCAAGCTGGCCTGCGGAGCAGGATAAGCTTTTCCGCCTAAGCCTGTTCCTCCTGTATTTATATCACCTTGATGCAGAATCAAAAGAGGGAAGAACATAACAGCAGCTGCTAATAAAATTCCGAACATATCCCCCACCTGCATTTTCCAGGGTGTACCTCCTAAAATATGCCCGACTTTAAGATCCTGCAGCATTTCGCCTGCAACAGCGGCACCCACACAAATTACCGCTGCTACTCCAAGCACTGCAGCAATTCCTGAAATTCCTGTAACTCCAAGAGCAACCATTAATAATGCAGCAATAATTAATGTTGAAATTGTTAATCCGCTAATTGGATTATTACTGGAACCAATTAAGCCGACCAGATATCCTGAAACTGCTGCAAAGAAAAATCCCGCTATTATCATCACGATGGTTGCAACTATTGCTGCGGTAACATCGCCTGAGAAATAATTATAGATAAAAAATGTCAGCACTGCAGCAGCACCGATACCGATAAATACCCATTTATAGTCCATATCTTTTTCAGTACGGTTCTCAACATGGGCAGTTTCAGCGGCAGCTTTCTTTACATCTCTAATCGCGCGCCCTAAACCTGCGCCTAAACTTTTTCTCATCCTGTACAATGTAAAAGCCGCACTCATTAACATTCCTCCTATTGCAATAGGCCTTACAATAGTACGCCAAACATTGTTTGCCAAATCTACCCAGGTTTCATCGTTAATTGTTTCAGTTCCGGAAGCTTGCAAAGATGTGAGGAGTTCCGGTCCAAGGAAATAAAGAAGGAGCGGCACAAATAATCCCCATGCCAGGAGTCCGCCAGTAAAATTTAATGCAGCAAGATTCGGCCCAATAATATAACCGACACCCATATATGCCGGGCTCACTCCCGGGGTGCTTAATAAAGCACCGCCGCTTGCATTTATAACAACATCTTTAACGATAACAATTTTTTGTTGTGTAAAATAGATAAACTTTTCCCATGCCGAGGCAAAAAATTGGATCTGTTTTAAAATCTGAATAAGAGCACCAAGTCCCATCGCCCAGAATAAAAACTTAGCTCCGCTTTTTCCGGCTCGCCCGGCTTTATGGATTTCGCTGGCGGCAACAGATTCAGGGAACGGAAGCTCAGGATCTTCAACCATCACTCTTCTTAAAATCGTTACAAACAGAATCCCGAATACGCCGCCGACAAACATAATTGCAGTCGCTTCAAGGTAATGCTGGAATGTATAAAATTCATCCCATACTCCGGCAATCATGAAAGCAGGAATTGTAAAAATAGCTCCGGCAGCAACCGATTCACCAATCGAACCGACAGTACGGGCAAAATTTTCTTCAAGAATAGAGCCCTTAACTATTCTTAACACCGCCATGCCGATAACAGCAGCAGGGTAAGTTGCTGCAATCGTCATTCCCGCTTTTAATCCAAGGTAAGCATTAGCCGCACCGAGCACAACACACATTACCAAACCAATTATTAAAGCACGGATTGTAAATTCAGACATACTAGTTTGAGGAGAAACAAAGGGAACAAAGGGTTTTTGATCGGCCATAGTTGAAGTCCTCCGTCCTAAGAATATTTGTTTTTAAGATAAAAGAATTAAAATATTATTGCAATATAAAGAGGATTTT
>DAISZW010000227.1:0-4765 GCA_036824595.1 Ignavibacteriaceae bacterium | reverse complement strand
AATTCTTTTAGCATTCGGCGGATGGGGGCAAAGCAGCGGGTTTGCACCAATGGCTTCAGATTCAATTACAAGAACAAATTTTATAGAGAATGTGATAAATATTGTTAATGAAAATGGATTCGATGGAATAGATCTCGATTGGGAGTTCCCGGCAGATATTAATGAAGGTAAAAATCAAACCAAGTTGGTTGAGGAGCTTCGAAAAAAATTCGATGAGGTTGATACGACACTGCTCATAACTATGGCTGTCAGTGCCGGTTCATTCAATGGGCAATACTGTGAATATGAAAAAATGTATGCTGATATAGATTGGTTTTCTATGATGGGTTATGATTTTCACGGAAACTGGACCGGACACGCCGGGCATAATGCTCCTCTTTATCAGGCTGCAGGTTGTTCCGACGGATCAGATGATATTGGAATTAAATATTTAAATATCACACGTAGTATTCCGAAAGAAAAAATAGTTTTGGGAGTGCCGTTTTACGGAAAAGAGTTTAATGCTTCCGGCTTATACCAAACACGAACAGGATCCGTCGTTGACATTTTATACAATGTAATTGCACCAAGATTAATGAGCAGCAGCTGGGAATATTTCTGGGATGATTTTTCCAAAGTGCCTTATCTTTTAGATACTGCCAATACAAAATTTGTAACGTTTGATGATACAACTTCTATAAGATTGAAGTGCGAGTATGTTTTAAATAATTACCTTTCCGGCATTATGATTTGGGCGCTCGGACAGGATTTGACAGGAAATTCACAACCCCTGCTCGAAACAATTGGACGCTCTATGGGATTGGTTACTTCGATTAATTCAGGTAAAGAAATAATCATTTCGGATTTTCTTCTATACGATAATTATCCTAATCCATTTAATCCTTCGACTATAATTAAATTTAGAATTCCTAAGAATAGTTACGTAACATTAACAGTGATTGATATGCTCGGAAAAAAAATTGAAAAACTAGTTGAAAAACATATGGCCTCAGGGACATATTCCATTGAGTTTAATGCCTCAAGTTTGAGCGGAGGAGTTTATTTCTACTCTTTAACTGCAGATGAATTTATTCAAACCAAGAAGATGATATATTTGAAATGATTATTGCTGCTAAATTATTTACAAAACTGAGAATGGAATCATCGAACAAAGTATTTTTCAAATTTTTATTTTTAGTTCTGTTACCGATAAATATTTTATCTCAAAAAATGGATGATCTTCAATTGATGCCTTTCCCTAAAGAAGTTGTAATTAAAGAGGGGAAGTTCAGAATTAATAGGGAATTTGCGTTCAGTATAAATGGAAATCCGGGATTAAAGGTGTATTCTTCGGCAACACGCTTACTTCGGCAATTAGATAACAGAACAGGGCTCTTCTTCTTTATGGATTATATCACTCCGCAAAATAATCCTGTTGATGCAAAAGCGATTATTAATGTAAAAAAATCAGTCGAAGCAAAATTGGGTGAGGATGAATCGTATCAATTAAATATTACTGAAAATAAGATCGTATTGATAGCGCCAACGGATTTAGGCGCAATTCATGGAATGCAGACTCTTCTGCAGCTACTAAAGTCGGATGAAAACTCTTACTACTTCCCCTCTGTAGACATCAACGATAAACCAAGATTTCCTTGGCGCGGTTTGTTGATTGATGTAAGCCGTCATTTTATGCCGGTCGAGGTCATTAAGAGAAATTTAGATGGAATGGCAGCCGTCAAATTAAATGTTCTTCATTTACACTTAACCGACGATCAGGGATTTAGAATTGAAAGTAAAATTTTCCCGAAGCTGCATGAATTGGGTTCGGACGGTTTGTATTATACTCAAAATCAAATAAAAGAAATTTTGCAATATGCAAATGATAGAGGCATTCGTGTCTATCCTGAATTTGATATGCCTGGACATACGACATCATGGTTTGTCGGATATCCGGAATATGCAAGTAAACCGGGACCGTATCAAATAGAACGAAGATTCGGTGTAAAAGATCCCGCTTTCAATCCTGCAAATGAAAAAACTTATGGATTTCTGAACAAGTTTTTAAAGGAAATGTCTGCTCTTTTTCCTGATGAATATATTCATATCGGAGGGGATGAGAACAATGGTGTGCATTGGAATGATAATGAAGAAATACAGAAGTTCAAACAGGAAAAAGGTTTTACCGATAACCATCAGCTTCAAGCATATTTTGTAAATAGAATTTGCAAGATATTATCTAAGCTAGGAAAAAAGATGGCTGGGTGGGATGAAATTCTGCATAAAGACATTCAGAAAAATATTGTTATTCAATCATGGAGAGGCACAGATGCAATGGTTCAATCTGCTAAACAAGGCTACAATGGAATTTTATCTTATGGGTATTATATAGATTTAATGCAATCGGCAGCTTACCATTACTTAAATGATCCTCTACCCGGGAATTCCGGCTTATCTCCGGAACAGGAAACAAAAATTTTAGGCGGCGAAGCAACAATGTGGAGTGAATGGGTAACCGAAGAAAATATTGATTCGAGAATATGGCCGAGAACTGCGGCAATAGCCGAAAGATTCTGGTCTCTAAGAGAATTGAATAATGTTGATGGAATGTACAGCCGGTTAGAGTGGATTAGTTTTTTGCTGGAAGAATATGGGTTGCAGCATATTTCATTTCAGCCGGTTATGCTTAGAAGATTAGCAAATAATAAGTCTATTGATGCATTAAATATTTTAGCAGGAGTAGCAAAACCGCTGGAAGCTTATGAGCGGCACGATATTGAAAAATACGGCGGCTTTGAACTTTTATCTTATACACCATACACCCGGTTTGTTGATGCTGTAACGGCAGATCCAAAACCGGCCCGGGATTTTAATAAAATGATTGATCACTATTTAGAAAATAAATCGGTTGAGGACACGGTTAAAATAAAAGAATATTTGATTCTATTAAGAGATAATCATAAAGAACTTTTACCGATTATTAATAATTCTCCCATTTTAAAGGAAATCGAACCACTGTCCCACAATTTATCATCTCTTGCTCAACTAGGCTTGGAAGCTCTCAATCATTTTCAAAATAAAAACAAACCAGGTATTGAATGGATGAATAATGCAGATAAAATATTTGAGGAGAGTAATAAATCTTACGGGATGGTTGAAATAGCGATTATTAGTAGGATTAGAAATTTGATTGAAGTATTAAAATAAAGATGTTTAATCTTTAAACCATAGGAAATAATTTTTGGAAATTGCTCTTAAAAAAAAGATTCATGCAGCTTATTGGGTACCGACTCTTTACTTTGCAGAAGGGCTTCCCTTCGTTGTAGTTAATGTTGTTTCTGTTTTAATGTATAAAAGCCTAGGCCTTAGGGATGCAGAAATAGCTTTCTTCACCAGCTTAATCACAATTCCTTGGGCGCTAAAACCTTTATGGGGACCGCTGCTGGAAATGTTTAGAACTAAAAAAGATTTTGTCCTGTTCACTCAGTTCTTCGGCGGAATCAGTTTCGGATTAGTTGCTTTAACTCTTCAGCTCCCTTCTTTTTTTCAATGGACTTTAATCTTCTTTGGCATAATTGCCTTCAATTCCGCTGTACACGATACTGCAGCCGATGGAGTTTATGTGAATGTTTTAAATGATACCCAGCAGGCAAAGTACGTCGGTTGGCAGGGTGCATTTTATAATGTGGGTAAAGTTTTGTCTCAGGGAGCTTTTGTCTATATAGCAGGTATTCTGGAAAAGAATATTGGTGTCAAACCTGCTTGGACTATAGTAATGCTGAGTTTTGGTGTCATTCTTATCATCATGAGTGTTTATCATTACAGATTTCTTCCTTCCGGGGGGAAAGCGGGCAATGTAAAAGGGATTAAAGAAGCTTATGAAACTTTTTGGGATGTACTAAAAACATTTTTTCAAAAAAAATATATTCTTTGGGGAATTGTTTTTCTGATTCTTTACCGGTTTGCTGAAGGCCAGGCAATAAAAATTGTTCCGTTATTTATGCGCGCTGCCCGGGAACAAGGGGGTCTTGGTCTCTCTACAGAAGATATCGGTATAATCTATGGATTATTTCCTCCGCTTGCTTTCATACTTGGATCAATCCTCTCCGGTTACTTCACAGCAAATAAAGGATTAAGGAAAGCGTTAATCATACTATGCACTTTTTTCAATATCCCTTTTGCGGTATATACCTATTTGGCTATTTTTCAGCCCGATAATTTTTTTACAATCACATCACTGGTTGTTGTTGAATATTTCGGATATGGCTTTGGCTTTATCGGATTGACTTTATTCATGATGCAGCAGATTGCGCCGGGAAAATACCGGATGGCTCATTATGCATTTGCTACATCATTAATGCAGTTTGGTTTTATGATTCCTTCCATGATAAGCGGTTTTGTAAGCGATTTCCTCGGCTATAAAGATTTTTTCATCTGGGTAATGATTGCAACCATTCCTTCGTTTCTGATTACCTGGTTTGTTCCTTTTAGAGATACATCTACTGAACGGATTGTAGAAGAATAAAAAATTTTCAAATTATACTCTTGAAAAGGAGAATTTAATGCGTTACGGATATTTTGATGATGAAAACAAGGAATATGTAATAGAACGCCCAGATGTTCCTGTTTCATGGACAAACTATTTGGGCGTTAAAGATCTCTGTACTGTGATTTCACATAATGCGGGAGGATATTCATTTTTTAAATCTACCGAGCACCATAGGGTTACGAGATTCAGGCAGAATGGAGTTCCGCTGGATAGACCCGGTCACTATGTTTATTTAAG
>DAISZW010000226.1:0-4786 GCA_036824595.1 Ignavibacteriaceae bacterium | reverse complement strand
TCAAACCAGATTGGAGTAATTGTACCGGAAATCCGGCATGATTTCTTTTCAAATGCAATCAGCGGTATTGAAGAAGTAGCATATCAGAAAGGATATACAGTAATTATTGCTCAGTCAAATGAGCAGGAAGAACGGGAAATAATAAACTTGAATTCGATGTATCTCCACCGTGTCTCGGGAATTATAGTTTCAATCTCACAGACAACCACTAGCAGCGTGCACTTTCAAAGATTAATTGATAAAGGCGTAAAAATGGTTTTCTTCGATCGTGTATGCAACGATCTGAATGTTCCCAAAGTACATATCGATGACCTGGAAAGCTCTTATAAAGTTGTAGATTATTTATTAAAGAGAGGTTATAGTAAAATAGTTCATTTTGCCGGACCTCAGATACTGGAAATTTGCCAAAATAGAAGATGCGGATATGAAAATGCGCTTAAGGATGCAAATGTAAATTATGATCCGATTATTTTCGAAGGCGGTATGCATGAAAGCGACGGATACGAGCATGTGAATAAACTTATGAATCTTGGAATTAAGGAATGTGCAATTTTTGCAGTAAACGATCCGGTTGCAATCGGCGCAATGAAAAGATTAAAAGAGTTGAAGATTGAAATACCTAAACAGATTGGGATAGTTGGTTTTTCAAATAATCCGATTACTGAATTAGTGAGTCCGCAGCTTACAACCCTTGAGCAGCCGGCATTGGAAATGGGTAGAAAAGCAGCAGAAATCTTAATAAACGAAATTGAAGATAAAAATGTTGGAAATCATGCGATTGATGTAAAAATCGATACAAATTTGATAATCAGAGAGTCCACATAGTTTTTTTCTTATACCTGCAAACGTTTGCAGGTAAATCCCGTGTCATTCAAAAAATTTAAATTAGCAAAGACATGATGCTTTCCGAACAATCTCATAGAAGATATAATCCCCTTTTAGATCAATGGCTGCTTGTATCTCCCCACCGTTCTCAAAGACCCTGGCAAGGAAAAGTTGAAGATGTAAGAATTCATAAACTGCCTGAATATGAAAAGGAATGCTATCTTTGCCCTGGTAATAAACGCGCAAGCGGTGATGTAAACCCCGATTATAAATCCACATTTGTCTTCGATAACGATTTCAGTGCTTTGAAAAAAGATGTTTCCCCTTTCACCACTGAGGAATCAAATCTGCTGCGGGCAAAATCTGAAAAAGGAATTTGCCGGGTTGTATGTTTCTCTCCAAAACACAATTTAACTTTAGCTGAAATGGAGGTGAATGATATTATTAATGTTGTTAAGACATGGCAGAAGGAATATTCAGAGCTCGGTAAAAATTCTTATATAAACTATGTGCAGATTTTTGAGAACAAAGGAGAAATAATGGGGTGCAGCAATCCTCATCCGCACGGACAAATATGGGCGCAGGAATCACTTCCGAACAGTCCCGCAAAGGAACATGTTAATCAGAAGAATTACTGCAAGGAATATGGAACAACCTTATTAAATAATTACATAAGAATTGAAAAAGAAAAGAATGAAAGGATAATTTTTGAAAATGATTCTTTCATTTTACTGGTTCCATTCTGGGCTTTCTGGCCATTCGAGACCTTAATAATTTCAAAAAGAACTATAAGTAATATTCTTCAATTTGAAGAAAAAGAAGTTAAAGAGTTTGCTGAAATACTAAAAGTTACTACGGTTAAATACGACAATATTTTTAATATTTCATTTCCATATTCATCCGGGATCCATCAATCGCCTACTGACGGTTTAACCCATGATGAGTGGCATTTCCACATGCACTTCTACCCTCCCCTTCTGAGGTCCGCTACAATAAAAAAATTTATGGTTGGTTATGAGCTTCTTGCGGAACCTCAGAGGGATATAACACCTGAACGGAGTGCAGAAATTCTGAAGCAGGCAGATTTAATTCACTATTCATTAAATAAAATAAATGCAAAACTATAGAATAAAACTTTTACTGCTGTTTCAAATATTTTTTTATCCTGAAATTTTTGCGCAATACGGCAAAATCAATATTGATGATTATATACAAGACGCAAAAGTATTCCAGGAAAATCAGCTCCCCCTTCTGCCCACTTTAGTACCTTTTAAAGATTTGGACGAAGCCATGACCAAGCCTGAGTCTGAATCTGGATATTACCAGACACTTAACGGGAAATGGAAATTCTCACTCGAAAATACTCCTTATACATTTCCGGCTGACTTTTATTCAAAAAATTTTGATGATTTAAAGTGGAATGAAATTCCTGTTCCGTCCGTGTGGCAGAAAGAGGGTTACGACCATCTCATGTACCGAAACATTCCTATGGAATTTAATCCGTATGATCCGCCGAAAGTACCAAAGAAGATAAATCCCACCGGCTGCTATAGAAAAACATTTAATATCGATGATACTTGGGCAGGAAGAAAAATCATTCTCCATTTTGACGGGGTAAAATCGTGCGCTTTTGTATGGATAAACGGAAATTATGTCGGCTATGATGAAGGCGGGATGACGCCGGCAGAGTTTGACATTACAAATTTTACAGCAGATTACAATAATCAAATAACTGTTCTTGTAACGAGATGGTCGAGCGGTTCTTACCTTGAGGATCAGGACATGTGGCGTTACTCAGGCATCTTTAGAGACGTTTATATTTATTCAAAACCTTCTGTTTCGATATCCGATTTAACAGTGATTACTGATTTTGATGATGCATATAAAAATGCGAATCTAATTATGAGACTTGCTGTAAATTCACCTGAAACTGCTGCAGAAAAATATAACATCAGGTATACACTTTTTGATCAGGACCGGCAAAAAGTCTCAGGCAAAACCGCATCAATAGCGAACTACGACTTAACGGAAATTAATGATTTAATCGTCCAGCCGAATCACTGGTCGGATGAAAAACCATATCTATACACAGTAATAATCGAACTCCTTAATTCTAAAAATGAACCCATTGATATCATAAAGAAAAAAACCGGATTCAGAGAACTTGAAATAAAGAATGGGCAAGCTTGTCTAAACGGCAAACCAATCTTTATAAGAGGTGTAAACCGCCACGAGCATCATCCCGATTTCAGCGGTGCAATTACAAAAGAGATGATGATAAAAGATATCATCCTAATGAAGCAGCACAATATTAATGCTGTTAGAACAAGCCACTATCCGAATTCTCCTATTTGGTACGAGCTGTGCGATGAATACGGAATTCTTCTGCAGAATGAGGTAAACGCCGAATGCCATTACCGTGAAAACTGGGTCCCTACTCTGTAATTCTACTATGATGCTTTTATGAACAGGTTCATTTCAATGATTCAGAGGGATAAAAATCATCCTTCGGTTATTATGTGGAGTACGGGAAATGAATGCGGTTTGGGAGAGATTCACTATATGATGAACGATTACGCAAGGAAAATAGACGGAACGCGATTCATTATGCATCAGTCTAACGACCCCGACGGCGAAGCACCTTATGTGGATATAATTGGTCCACGCTACCCGACTGTGTCGAGCCTGCAGCATATAGGATTGTCTTCGCAGAAACCTGTTGTAATGGGGGAATATGCTCATGCAATGGGAAACAGTCTCGGTCATTTCGATGAACTCTGGAATTTGATTTATTCCTTACCCAAACTGCAAGGCGGATTTATCTGGGATTGGGTTGATCAGGGTTTAAATGTTGATTTGAAATTAACACCGGATAATTCTAAACGCCAAATTGTCTCCGCAGTTATCGGAAATCCTTCTGTTATTGATGGAAAAAAAGCAAAAGCTTTAAAGCTCAGCGGTTTGGATGATTGGATTGAGGTTTATAATCATCCGGTCTTTGATTCGCTGACTAATAATTTAACCATCGAATTTTGGATTAAGCCTGATGAATGGTTTATTGAGAATCCGATTGTAACCCGTTCAAAGCAGTTCGGGATTTTTCAAAAATATCCGGATTCTCTTATTTTTTATATAAATGATTACGTAAATGGAATAACTGCGCCCCTCCCCTCCGATTGGAAAAATAAATGGCATTTTGTTAAAGCAGAATACAACAAAGGAAATATGAATCTGTTCATTAATGATGAATTAAAGGCAAGCAAAAAATATGCAGGTAATTTAAAATTTACACAGCATCCTGTAAATATCGGCAGAGATATTTCAAGAAATACAGATCAGCATTTAGGCTGGATTTCTAATTGTGCAATTGACGAATTGCTGATCTCGGCAGAAATTAACGGCCGGAATGAAATTCTTCTCCATCTTCCTTTTGATGAAATTGTTAATAAAGGTAAATTCATTTATTACGGGGCAAGTTCATTCGTCTGCAACGGAGTTATTTTTGCAGATCGGACGCCGCAGCCGGAACTTTCCCAGGTAAAGAAAAGTCAATCTCCAATCAGATTTACACTTTTGAACATTGATTCTTCTTCGGCAAGAATTCAAGTAAAAAATTTCTATAATTATTTCGATCTGAATGAGTTCGATTTTGAATGGTACGTTTATGAAAGAGGAAGATTAATTAAAAATGAAACATTAAAAGCTGATTGTCCTCCCGGTCAAACTGCAGAAATTATTGTTCCATATAAATTCTCCGTTTCAGGAGAAGATACTTACCTGGAAATCAGCTGCAGGTTGAAAAATTCAACTCCATGGGCAGAAATAGAATATGAAATAGCTTTTGAACAATTTCAAATTGCTAAAACAATGGAAAAAAGCGAGGGGGATTTTACCGTTAAAGAAATTGAAAATATAAATGAGCATGAATCAATAATTGAGATTAAAAACGAATCATTTATAT
>DAISZW010000070.1:2827-16505 GCA_036824595.1 Ignavibacteriaceae bacterium | reverse complement strand
TCGGTATATCCGTCCCTTTGTGGTTTTTGTTTGAGCAGCGCGGACAAATACAAGAGGCGGCTGCAAATGTAAACATAGCAGACTCGGAATTGCAGTTAGTAAGGAATGAAATTTATGTGAGGCTGAAAACTATTTATAATGATTATGAAAACAACTTAAGACAGATTGAACTTTACATAAGTGATATTCTGCCACAGGCAGAAGAGGTTTACCGTTCTGCATCTGCAAGCTACAATGCTGGAGAAATTACGTACCTTGAGTTTCTGCAGGCAAGGAAGACGTTGATTAGTGCATCCAGCAATTATACAAATGTTTTATTCAGCTATTACCGTTCAATATTTACCCTTGAAGAAACTATCGGACAAAGTTTAACAGGTTCAAATTAATGGAGAAAAGAAAATGAAATTCATAAAAAAATCTTTAACTCTTTTATTCTTAACTATGCTGTTGTTTTCAGGGTGCGGCGAAAATAATAGTGAAATAAAAAAAGAGCATTCTGAAACGGAACATTCCGGTGTAGTTGGAATTTCGCAGGCTTCAATTAAAAAGATTGGTCTTCAAACCGAAATCGCATCGCTAAAGCCATTCACTGGTTTTATGGTAATACCTGCTAAAGTAGTAGTTAACCAGGATAATGAAGCGCAGGTGGGATCTTTGGTGCAGGGAAGAGTAAGTAAAGTATTTGCAAAGGTCGGTGATTATGTAAAAGCCGGGGAGGAATTAATGCACGTTGAAGGATTGGAGATCGGCGAAATTAAAGCCGGTTATATAATTGCAAAAGCTAACCTTGGTTTTCAGAAAGCAAATTTTGAAAGACAGAAAAAATTGATTGAACAGGAAGTCGGATCCCATAAATCTTTTCTTGAAGCACAGGCAGAGTATGAAAAAGCGCTTGCCGAATTCAATGCCGAAGATAAAAAAATTCATTCAATAGGCTTAAGTGATGAGGATGTCGCAAATACTGCTGCCGCTGATGCAGAGGAGCATATATCGGGAATACTGCCGGTTAAAGCTCCTATCAGCGGAGTTATTGTTGAAAGGAATGTTGTGATCGGACAACTAGTCGACGGTAATACCAATGCATTCAGAATTATTAATATAAGCAATGTCTGCGTAGACGGACAGATATACGAGAAAGATATAAATAGAATTACGGAAAGGACAAATGCACTGTTTACTGCAGCGTCTTATCCGGATGAAAAATTTTCCGGCGGAGTTAGTTATATAGGACAGACAATTGATGAAAAATCCAGGACTGTTACCGTTAGAGCGGAATTTAAAAATCCCGAAGGAAAATTGAAGCCGCAAATGTTCGGTGAAATGCATATACCGGTTAGTAAAAATTCTAAGTCGATTTTAATTCCCGCTGAATCGGTAATAAATATTAATAATGCGGATTTTGTTTTTGTGCAGAGTGAAGACTCCTCGTTCGAAAAACGTCCTGTAGTTGTAGGTTTAAATCAAGATGAATTAATTGAAATAAAAGATGGATTAAAGGAAAATGAAAAAGTAGTTGTTAAAGGGGCATTTTTTCTTAAGTCTGAATTGATGAAAGAAGAGTTAGAGGAGGACGACCACTGATGCTTGAAAAAATAATATCAAAAATGCTGCACCAGAAAGGAATGGCAATATTTATTGCAGTCATTATTACCGCTTTCGGAGTTTATTCATTTATAAAACTTCCGATCGATGCGTTTCCTGATGTAACAAATATTCAGGTTGAAGTAGTCAGCCGCGCTAACGGACTTTCTGCAATTGAGATTGAACGGTCGGTTACTTACCCGATTGAAATGTCAATGCGCGGTTTACCGAAAGTAAATCAAATGAGATCCGTAACTAAGTTCGGACTGTCGCTTGTAACTATAGTTTTTGAAGATGATGTTGATATTTATTTTGCCCGGCAGCTTGTTTTTGAAAGACTGAACGAGGCAAAAGAAAATGTCCCTGATGGGGTTGAAGTTTCTATGGGACCGATTGCTACGGCAATGGGAGAAATCTACCAGTTTACGCTTCAAGGAAATATGCCTAATGATCCTGATAAGAAGAAGGAATATTTGACGGAACTACGAACACTCCAGGAGTGGGTTGTAAATCCTTTATTAAAAAGTGTTCCCGGAGTAAATGAAATAAATTCGTTCGGGGGGTACTTTAAACAATATCAGGTGATTGTATCTCCTGAAAAAGTACTTAAGTATGATGTTACACTTGATGAAGTTTATTCTGCAATTGCAAGCAATAATCAGAATGTCGGCGGGAATATTATTGAAAGATATTCGGAGCAGTATATAGTAAGAGGAGTGGGTTTAATAAAAGAAACGGCTGATATTGAAAACATTGTATTGAAATCATATGCAGGTACGCCGATTTACTTGAAGGATGTTGCGGAAGTGCGGATCGGCGAAGCGGTGCGTCAGGGTGCTGCCTTGATAAACGGGAAAGAAGAATCTGTCGGCGGCATAGTAATGATGCTGCGGGGTGAAAACAGCCGGGAAGTTGTCGGGCGCGTGAAAGATAAAGTTAATGAAATAAATGAAAACAACATTCTGCCCGACGGGATTAAAATTGTGCCTTATTATGACCGCACAGACATTGTTAATGCAAGTGTAGGAACAGTTGCAAAAGCTCTGATTGAAGGTTCTATTCTGGTGCTTATAATTCTTTATCTCCTTTTAAGAAGCTTCAGAGGTTCATTTATTGTACTGCTTGCTCTGCCTCTTTCTTTATTATCGACATTCATCGTAATGAAAATTGCAGGAATAAGTGCAAACCTGATGTCGCTCGGCGGACTGGCGATATCTATAGGGATGATAATTGACGCAACAATTATCCAGGTGGAAAATGTCCAAAGACACTTAAGTCTAAACAGTAATGAAAATCCTGGATTATTAACTGTTCTTAAGGCTGTTTTGGAAGTTAGAAAGCCGAGTATTTTCGGAGAGCTTATAATAGCAATTACATTTATACCTATTCTTTCTTTGGAAGGAATTGAGGGAAAAATGTTCGGACCTCTTGCAATCACTGTAGCAATTGCACTTTTGTCTTCATTAGTTCTTTCAATCTTTGTTATCCCGGTTTTATGCTCGTTGTTTCTAAAACCGCAGCCTGAAAAAGAAAGCATAATAATGAAGTTCGTTAAGAAGCATTATCTCCCTCTCCTTAATTTCAGCATGAAGAAAAGAAAAATTATTTTATCATTTGCTGCCGTATTTCTGGTCTTTTCATTATTAATTATCCCTCGTTTAGGGACTGAGTTCATTCCCATTATGGATGAAGGCGCTTTTGATATGGATGTTGCTCTTCTTCCCGGGGTTTCGTTGGATAAAGCAATGGAGATAAATAAGCTAGTCGGCGAAAAGCTGCAAGAATTTCCTGAACTTCATACAGTGGTCTCAAGAACCGGGCAAACCGGAGTTGCACTTGATACACGTGGAGTTGATAAGACAGGTTATGTAGGAGTGTTTTATCCGAAGAGTGAATGGGAAAGAAACAAAAGCCGGGAAGAATTAACCAACGAAATGCGTGAATCCATCGAAGAAATTCCAGGAATCGGTTTTGGATTCAGTCAGCCTATACAATGCCGCATTGATGAATTGGTTGCAGGCACAAGAGCACAGTTAATAGTAAAACTTTTTGGCAATAATATTGAAACTCTGAAAACCAAAGCAGATGAAATTGCGCGTATACTTTCAAGAGTTGAAGGAGTTGCAGATTTATTAACGGAGAAAGTATCCGGGCAGTCCTACTTAACGGTTGAAATAGACAGGGTAAGGATTGCGCGGTATGGTTTGAATATAAAGGATGTACAGAATGTTATTGAAATAGCCGTAGCAGGAAAAACTGCATCAAAATTTTATGAAGAAAACAGGAATTTTGATATTACCGTGCGTCTGCCGGAAGAAAACAGAAACTCGGTTGAAACAATAGGAAATATATTAATCCCGACTTCTGATGATTCAAGAATTCCGTTAAGCCAGTTAGCAACTATTTCATTAGCTGAAGGTCCGGTACAGATAAGTCGGGAGGACGGCTTAAGAAGAATAGGAATCGAGATGAATATAAGCGGAAGGGATATCGGAAGCTTTGTAGACGAAGCAAAAGAAAGGATAAAAGAAAATGTGTCTCTTCCCGCCGGCTACTATTTAACCTGGGGCGGCCAGTTTGAAAACCAGCAGCGTGCAATGGCAAAGCTTATTATAATCGGACCGGCGGCAGTGGGATTAATACTGCTTTTACTTTTTGTAACATTCCGTTCAATACGGCTTGCATTTCTTGTAATTCTGAACCTGCCTTTTGCTTTAATCGGCGGAGTTTTTTCGCTTTGGATTTCAGGATTATATTTATCGGTTCCGGCTTCGGTCGGATTTATAGTACTCTTCGGTGTGGCGGTTTTAAATGGAGTTGTTTTAGTTTCTCACATTGCGCAGCTGCGTAATGAAGAAGGATTGCCTCTGAAGGAAGCCGTTGTTAAGGGAAGTGTTGATAGATTAAGACCGGTTCTCTTGACAGCTTCCATTGCAGTATTCAGTTTAATACCGATGCTTTTTGCGGGCGGCGCAGGTTCCGAAATACAAAAGCCGCTGGCTGCTGTTGTTGTCGGCGGATTAATAACATCAACGCTGCTGACTTTGCTTCTCATCCCTTCAATGTACGGCTGGTTTGAAAAACATAAAGTTTATGCCGAGGTGTAAAAAATATTTTAAAGATTTTTCTACATTCTGTATAACATTCTTCAAGCATGATAAAAATAATTTATAATTCATTTTTTGATATTCCGTCCTCAAGTGGGTAATTTTCATGCTTCATTTTTTATAACATAATTTAATGCATAAAGTTAACATTAAAGCATACATTGCATGGATGGCAATATGTATAATCTGGGGTACTACGTATCTTGTCATCAGAATAGGAGTTACGGAGCTGCCTCCTATGCTTTTTGCAGGATTAAGATGGGTTCTCGCGGGAATCATTTTAATACCTTATCTGAAATTTAAATCCCACAGATTTCCCACAAAGCAGGAGTTGTTTCCTTTGTTTATTGTGGGATTAGCATTAATTGGATTCGGCAACGGTTTGGTAGTGGTAGGTGAACAATGGGTAAGCAGCGGTTTAACGGCTTTATTAATTACTACAACTCCTTTCTGGATGGTTGGAATTGAATCCGTTCTGCCTCACGGGAAAAAAATTAATTTTAAAATTGCTGCGGGATTAATCTTAGGGCTTTCCGGCGTCATTTTAATTTTCGGCAGCCATTTGGAAGAACTGTTTGATCCTTCATACCTTTTCGGGATCGGCAGTATTTTATTTGCAGTAGCAGCATGGGCGTCCGGATCAGTGTACTCCAAGTACAGGAGAGTTAGTATTCATCCCTTAATGGGAGCTGCGGTTCAAATGCTTATAATCGGCGGCATCCAGGTTTTCCTGGGTTTAATAATTGGGGAAGCTTCGAAATTTAATCTTACGCAAAACGGTTTTCTTTCGCTCGCTTACCTTACAATAGTCGGCTCTATATTCGGTTATGGTTCTTATATCTATTCAATAGCACATCTTCCTTTATCTTTTGTTTCAACTTATGCATATATAAATCCCCTAATTGCTTTAATTCTCGGCTGGTTAGTTCTAAATGAACGGCTCGATTTTGTCGTAGGCATTTCTGCTTTAATAATTATTGCAGGAGTAATACTTGTTCAGCAAGGATCGCAAAAAAAATTATAGTTTTTTAATTATCTGTTCTTATTGAATGATTTCCCGTAATGAATGTATTTGACTACATATTTTAACCTATCTAAAATTGAAAAATGTGAATTAAATAATTTTTTTGCTGTTGGTGCTTGGCTTGATTATTGTTAATTACTATGCAGCATAATAATTCTTGGACTATTCAGTTTTAATTCATGAATTTCATTCAAAATATTAAAACCTGGTTTTCTAAACTCAGAGTAAAGTTTACCATCTTTGCCTTCATTATCGCTGCTTTAATCTCACTTTCCATTTTTTTCTACTTTAGCCAAAGATTTGAAAACGAGAGAATAAAAACATTTTATGATAGTTCCGAAAGATCTTTGAAAACTATTTCAGTAGCCTCCGGATTAGAGCTATTATCTCCTAATAGTAATATTTTGGATGAAACTCTGAATTCGTTAATATCCGCAAACAGGATTGAATACCTGGTAATCGTTGACAATTCAAAAAAAATTGTCAAATCATATAATTTAACCGCGGCTGAAGAACACAATTATTTTTCTACCGGTATTAACGAAAAAATTGATATTAATAAAAGCATTCATAGAAATTCTGCACATGTTAACTTCAAATCAGAGCCTATCGGAAAAATATATCTCGGGTATTCGTCAATAAAGTTGTTTAATGAAATTAGAGCGGTTAAAATAAGCATCGGAATTGTAAGCGTCATTCTGTTTGTTACAAACCTGTTACTGGTTTCCCTCATCGGAAGCCTTTTTACAAGGCCGATTGATAAAATAACCAGAGCTGCCGAAATGATCTCCAAAGGAAATCTGAGCCAGAGGATAAAATATTCTCCTAATGATGAATTGAAAGGGTTTACTAAAGCATTCGATTTCATGGCAATGAATCTTGAGCAGGCAAGCGGACAAATTGACAGTCTTAATAAACAGATAAAAAATTTATTCCGGGATAAAGTAGGCGAATTGAACTTAGAGATTAATCAAAGGAGAATGGCCGAATTCTCACTGCGGCAGAGCGAAGAGCAGTTTAAGCTTTTATTTGAATTGGCCCCGATCGGGATGGTTATAAATTCTACCTCCGGAAAAATAATGAAAGTGAATAAAGCTTTTTGCGAAACATTAGGTTATTCGGAAACAGAACTGATCAGCAAGGATATAGAAGGCTTCATTTATCCTGAGGATAAAAGAGCAGTTTCCAGGCATCATAAAGATCTGGTTGACGAACTTAATCCGAATATCTACTTTGAAAATCGGTTTGTAAGAAAAGACGGTGAAATAATTCACACAATAGTAGAGTCTGTGCTTGTGAAAGATGACGAAGGAAAGCCGAGTAATTTTATTGATCAGGTAATAGATATCAGCCTGAGGAAAAAAGTTGAAGAGGAACTGCTTGTTTCAAAAGAAAAAGCAGAAGAATCCGACAGGCTGAAGACGGCATTCCTCGCTCAGATGTCGCATGAAATCAGAACTCCCCTGAATATTATTTTAAACGCCACTCCTCTTTTAGCAGATGAAGCAGCCTGCCTGAATAAAGAAAAAGAATTATTGCTGGATGCGGTGAACAGTTCCGGAAAGAGACTTTTAAGAACAATTGACTTGATCCTTAATATGTCTTCGGTTCAGGCAGGCAACTATAAACCGAATTTTGAGCTGATCAGGCTTGAAAAGATATTAGGTGAATTGATCAGAGATTTCCAGCCTTTATGCTCCGAAAAAAATATTTCACTCTCTTTGGCTACAGAAGTAAAAAACCCGGAAATTAAGGGTGATAAATATACTCTTGTACAAATATTCCAGAATTTAATCGGGAATGCCGTAAAGTATACAAAAAAAGGAAGTGTAACCGTAAAGGTTTACAAAAACAAAGAAGAAAAAATCTGCGTCGATATTAAAGATACCGGAATCGGAATGTCGAAAGAATATTTAGCTAATCTCTTCAGTCCGTTCTCACAGGAAAATGTCGGGTATAAAAGAGAATTTGAGGGAAACGGACTGGGGTTAGCGCTCGTTAAAAAATATGTAGAGATTAATAATTCCGAAATTAAAGTAGCCAGTGAAAAAGATAAAGGCTCGGTTTTTACGGTTATTTTCCCGCTGAATCAAAATTAACTGCCCCACAAAATCATTTTCAGTTTTTAACTAACTTCCGTATCACAGATTATTAATCCGTGATACTTAAAAATTTTAAGCAAATAATTGCATGAACCGGTTCAGGCTGATATCGTTTTATAAATATGTTTATATTGAAAATCCTGCTGTTTTCGTCGATGAAATCCTTTCATTTTGCCTGCAGCATGAGCTGAAGGGTAAAGTATATATTTCCGAAGAGGGAATAAACGGGAATGTGTCGGGTTTAAAAGAAAACATTGAAAAATTTAAAGCGTTTCTCACCGGCCTTGAGCTTTTTAATAACGTTTTGTTTAAGGAGGATCAAACTGCCGATTATGTTTTCTCGCGTATGCATGTACGTCTTAAAAAAGAATTGGTAAATTCGGGTCTGCCTATTTTTCACCGGAGTATTAAAACTCCGGGAAAAAAATTGAGTTCCGAAAAGCTGCTCGACTTTTATGAGAGCGGCCGCGAGTTTGTCATTGTCGATGCGAGAAACTGGTACGAAAGCAAAATAGGGAAGTTTAAAAATGCCATAACCCCGCAGTTAAAAAATTTCCGCCAATGGCCTGATGCGGCCGAAGAACTTAAAGAATATAAAGATAAAACTGTAGTTACATATTGTACCGGGGGGATCAGGTGCGAGAAAGCTTCAGCCTATCTTGTCCGGGAAGGATTCCGGGATGTTTATCAGCTTGACGGGGGAATAGTTGCTTTTATTAAAAAATTTCCGGATACATACTGGCTGGGAGGAGTTTTTGTATATGATAATAGAAAAGTTATTGAACCGAACACCAACCAAGAGTTAAAGTACACCGCTCAATGCCGCTTCTGCGGCGAACCGTCGGCTTACTATATCAACTGCCATAATCTGGAATGCGACAAAATATTTGTGGTTTGCCGGAAATGCAAATATAAGTACAATTACTGCTGTTCGGAAGAATGTGAAAGAAGTGCAGATAGAAGAGATAAGTGCTATGATTAAGAGAAAGAGCCTGAGTAAGAGTAAGAGAAAGAGAAAGAGTTGAATATGGCAGTTGTAAGTGGAGGTTGTTTGTTGGGTCGTAAAATACCTGATTTGATCTTTTACATTGAGTTAAAAGTATTATGTGGAGATACTTTCTTCTCAGCTTAATACTTTACAACAAACAACACACAACCAACCACAAACAACCAAACTACAAATTTACCCTTTCCATTCCGCTAAAATCTTTTCCATCTGATCGTAATCAAACGGCTTTTCATCCATCTTTTTCCCCATCTCAAGGGCTTTTTCCATTAATGTAATTGCTTCGGTTTTGTTTCCGTTTTTTTCCATCAGTCTTGCTTTAATACGGGTATTCCAGTAATTCTCATTTATCATTGTCGAAATGTTTATCCATTTTAGGCCTTTATCCAGATCGATATTATTTTGAAGACAGTAATTGGCCGCCTGCATCGGGGTTCCCCAGTCAATTGACTGCTCTGCCTTGGCAAGAGTAAGTCCCTTAGTATCTGTTTCGATTTTAAAACTTACTTCTAACTTTTCCCACATCAGATTAACTATCGCGGAGCTGTCGGTGATATCGCTGAATGTAAAAATCATTCTTTCCTGGAATTCGGAAACGGAAGGTTTAACTTTTATTCTCAGCGCATCATTTTCCTGCTTGTATTCAGAGCTTCCTCCGACCTCCGTATTTTTGCTGAAAATAATCGTCCATTCATTTTGTGCCGGTATTGTATGAATTCCGTAAGTGCCTGCTTCAAGTTTATTTCCTGTTCCTGACGCTCCGGTTTCAGCATATATTTTCACCGGGTCGGAAAATGTAATTGAAGTAACTTCATTTGCTCCCGTACGCCACACCTGGTTGTACGGGACAAGCTCTCCCCAGATTACCCTGTTTTTTACACCCGGACGTGAATAATGAATTACAATATCTGTAACTCCTACGAGCTGGTTTACAGATGCATTCGGGGATGGACGCGGCGTTCTAAATTGGCTTGTTGAAGTTCCCGTCATCAGTAAGAATATAAAAACGGCAGCCAAAAACGTAAACGAAATTCTTTTTGCAGTATTCATGACACTCCTTTTATTTATAAAGATTTATTGATTTATTTAAGTAACGATAGCGATCTGCCGGCAAGGAAAACTTGAATAGAAAAAAATATTTGAGCAGATTTGTATGCGAACATAAGCAGCCTTCGATAGAAAATCAATAAAGGGTGTTTTAAGTCTATTTTACAAAAAATTGCTTGCCCCCTGAGATATTCATCTTGTGGCATTCTTTATGACTCTTATAATTTAAACCATAAATCTATTTTTCGGAATTAAAAATTTTATCTATACAATGAAATATTTACTCAACTTTTTTGCTTTGATCTTGGTTAATTATACCTTCTGCCAGGAAAGGATTGATACCAGCTACTTTGATAACGGTAAAATAGAATCAATCGTGCACCTTAAGGATAGTGTCCGTGAAGGAGAGGCTGAATTTTATTTTGAAAACGGCCTGCTTAAAGAGGAAAGAACATATGTAAACGGAAAAGTAAACGGCCTTGTAAAAAAATATAACGAACAGGGAAAACTTTCCGAAACAATAAATGTTGAAGAAGGAAAAAGGGAAGGGCCTGCTTCGCTGTTTGATTCGGCAGGAGTTTATCTTGCGGACATCGAATACAAAAACGGGAAGCGGATCATTGAAGCCGATCCGTGGGAAATTTTAAGCGAAAAAAGAAGTAAAGTTGTTGTTAAAAAAATTAAAAAGCCTAATCCAAATAAGAAGAAAGAATCAAACATGCCTGTTCCGCCCGTAACCGAAGAAGAGGCTGTTGCCGAAGCTCCGCTGTATTATATAAATCCCGAAGTTATGCCGGAACCTGCAGGCGGAATGGAATCAATTTATAATAGATTGAGGTACCCGGTTACTGCCCGTCAGAAAGGAGTTGAAGGGATAGTAAAAGTATCCGTTCTTATTGACGAATACGGCGAAGTGAAAACTGCTGTTGTAGTGGAAGGTATCGGCTACGGATGCGACGAGGCAGCGCGTTCGACAGTGTACTACACGAAATTTAAACCCGGAATGCAGAGAGGAAAGCCGGTTACTGTCCAGACAATTATTCCGGTGGAATTCCGGCTGCCGAAGGCTGAAAAATAATTTTATAAATATTCAACTTTAATTCTGAAAGCTTTAAGTATCTTTTCGATCCCGGGATCTTTCTTCTTTAATTTTACCGTGTAGCTGCTCAGCTCTCTCCTTAAAGGATATTCTTTTCTTAGTTGATCGAAATAAGAAGCCTGACTATTTGGAGGTAAATTAATAATGTTTCTCAGCTTCTCATCATCTTTCCTGATATCGTAAGCTTTTTTCATAATGTAGTTAAGCGATGCAGCTAAACTCATTCCGTCGTCAAAATTTAAAATGTGATCTGTTAAGCCGGGAGATAAAGAAAGCCAATCTTGACTTCGATTATGCTCACCCAAAAACTCAGCTAATGCCGAATGAATCATACGGGTTCCGTTTAACTTTCCTTCAAAAGAATACCCGGCAATATGAGGCGTTCCTATTTCAGTATATTTTAAGAGTCCTGCATCAATTGAAGGTTCGTTTTCCCATACATCTAATACGGCAGTGAACTTTTTTTCTTTTAATATGTTTTTCAAAGCAGTATTATCAACTACAGGTCCGCGGGATGAATTAATTAAAATGCAGTTTTCACTCAGCCCGGAGAGTTTTTTTTCATCCATCAGGTGATATGTTTTATCTTCCCCTTCCAGGTTAAGCGGGACGTGAAAGGTTATAATATCGGCATTTAAAATTTCATCAAGAGACACAAATCCGCTGCCGTAAATCCTTTCGAGCGGCGGATCATTTTTTAAAACTTTCATTCCAAGTACTTCTGCAATTCTTGCAACCCTGCTGCCGATATTTCCGGCTCCTACAACTCCTAGGGTTTTATCCCGTAAGTTTACTTTTCTTGAAGCAAACAAATTAAAGATTGCGGCGAAAACATATTCGGTCACTGCATCCGCATTGCAGCCTTTCGCATCGGCAAACTTTATTCCTCTTGAAGCAAGATACCCGCTGTCCACATGATCGGTTCCGATAGTTGCCGTTCCTACAAATTTTACAGGTGTACCCTCGAGCAGATCCTTGTTTACTTTTGTAATTGAACGAACAATCAAAGCTTCGGCATGCATTAAGGAATTTCTAACTATTTTTCTTCCGGGCATCAGGCTGACCTCGCCCAGACCGGAGAAAGCTTCCTTTCCCAATGCAATATTTTCATCGATTACTATTTTCAACATTTAGTTCGGAATTAATTTATTTCTATAAAAACATGATGCTAAGAATTTTTATTTTCTTGGTTATATACGGTCATCAAATTTATAAATAATGTTTATTATCGAAAATTGTTTTTTGAATGTTAATCATATATTTTTCATTCCGTTTTATATAAAAATAAAATTTAAAATGTAGAATTTTAATCTTTCATCTAAAATTTAAGGAGAATCAAATGCTAAGCCGATTGTTGAAACCCGAGATAACGGCTTTAATTGAAGAGCGGCAGCTTAGCACTTTGAAAGAAATTTTAGCTGATTGGACTCCAGCCGATATTGCCGATTTAATGTCGGAAATCTCCGAAAGCGATCAAGTAATTGTATTCCGGCTTCTTCACCCTGATCTTGCTACCGATACTTTTGAGTATATGGACCTGGATATGCAGATGAACCTGCTGAAGGCCATGGGGAAAGAAGAAGTGGCTTCCATTCTGAACGAGATGTCTCCCGATGACCGTACTGCACTGCTGGAAGAGCTGCCGAGCACGGCAGCCAAGCAATTAATTACTCTTCTCTCTCCGGAGGAGAGAAAAACCGCAGTTACACTTTTAGGTTATCCGGAAAACAGCGTCGGAAGACTTATGACTCCCGACTACATTGCAGTTAAGCCCGATTGGGATATGAATAAAGTCCTCAGCTACATAAGGGAGCACGGACAGGACAGCGAGACTCTCAACGTTATTTATGTTCTGGATGAAAAGGGGAAATTAATTGATGATTTAAGAATAAGATATGTCCTGCTTGCAAAAGCGGACCAAAAAATTTCCGATCTGATGGATGAAAACTTTATTGCACTGCAGGTTACCGACGACCAGGAATATGCAGTTGAGGTTTTTAAAAGATACGACAGAACTGCACTCCCGGTAGTAGATGCTTCAGGCGCTTTGATCGGAATTATAACAATTGACGATGTGCTGGATATTGCGGAAGAGGAAGCAACCGAGGATATCCATAAGCTGGCTGCGGTTGCAGCACTCGAAGAGCCTTATTCAACCATTCCCGTTTTAAAGATGGTAAAGAAAAGAGCCTTCTGGCTTACAATTTTATTTATCAGCCAGGTGCTAACGGCCGTCGCAATGGGATTTTTTAAAGATGAGCTTGATAAAGCAGTGGTTCTTTCTATCTTTATTCCTCTTGTAATTTCAAGCGGAGGAAATTCAGGCTCGCAGGCTGCAACTCTGGTTATCCGCGCTATGGCAATCGGCGAGGTAGCTCTTTCCGACTGGTGGCTGATAATGAAGAGAGAAATTTTTTCCGGACTTCTTCTAGGCTGTATTCTCGGCATTATCGGTTTTCTTCAGGTTGTTATTCTGTCTAACTTCATTAATTCTATTGAAGAACACTGGTTTTTAATAGGGCTGACGGTTGCTTTTTCATTGGTTGTAATAGTTTTGTGGGGATCGTTATCCGGATCAATGCTTCCGATTATTTTAAAAAAATTAGGCCTGGATCCTGCCACTTCATCAGCCCCTCTTGTTGCTACAATGGTTGATGTAACAGGTTTGATGATATATTTCAGCGTTGCTATTCTTTTTCTTACCGGCGTGCT
>DAISZW010000070.1:0-2727 GCA_036824595.1 Ignavibacteriaceae bacterium | reverse complement strand
TAAATATTCTAAAGCACTTCATTATTGATTTTTGTAAATTTGATTGCCTGAAATGTATTATTATAAAGCATTAATTATGCGAATTTGATACAGTTGAGACAGAATACTGTTGCTCACCGTGCGAAGCTGTGTTCTTCCTCTCGGCATAAAAAATGACTATGTACATAAATTGTCCATTCAAAAAATTCATTATTAACATTTGACGAAGTCTCAATTTGCTTAAAATTATTTCAGTAGTCGGTGCACGTCCGAACTTCATGAAGATCGCCCCGATTCATAAAGCCTTCAGTAATTCCGTAATTCATAATAATGGAGTAAAACATCTTATCTGCCATACCGGCCAGCATTATGATGAAAAAATGTCCAAGATTTTTTTTGATGACCTTGAGCTGCCTTATCCCGATTTTTATTTAGGCGTGGGTTCAGGCTCGCATGCTGAACAGACCGCAAAGGTGATGATAGAATTTGAGAAAATTCTGCTGAAGGAAAAGCCCGATGTAATTATTGTTGTCGGCGATGTCAATTCAACTATTGCATGCAGCCTGGTTGCCTCAAAGCTTAATATAAAAGTTGTTCATGTGGAGGCAGGATTGAGGAGCTTCGACCGCACAATGCCTGAGGAAATTAACCGCCTTCTTACAGATTCTATTTCCGATTTCCTGTTTGTAACCGAAAAGAGCGGCTTGGATAACTTAAAAAACGAGGGGGTTTCGGAGAGTAAAATCTTTTTTGTGGGGAATGTAATGATTGACAGTCTGCTCCACTACCTTCCGAAAACAGAAGCATCTGAAATTCTTAATGATCTGGAACTGAAGAAGAATGAATTTATACTGGTCACTTTACACCGCCCTTCCAATGTCGATTCCGTTTCTTTTCTCTCTCAATTAATTTCAACATTGAATAACCTTGGAAGAAAAGGGAAGATAGTTTTTCCGGTTCATCCGAGGACAAAAAAGAACCTTTCCGAAATGGGACTGGAAGAGAATTTATCTGAAAATGTGCTTCTTACCGATCCAATCGGGTATATAGATTTTCTTACATTATTAAAAAATGCCGGACTAGTAATTACCGACAGCGGAGGAATCCAGGAAGAAACAACTTTCCTGGGAGTGCAGTGTATTACTGTAAGAGAAAACACCGAACGGCCTGTTACTGTTGAAATCGGGACAAACCAGCTTATCGGAACTAATTTAAAAAAAGTAGAGCAGGCTGCGGAAAAAATTCTTAACGGGGAGAAAAAATGCGGGAAGATCCCTGAATTATGGGACGGGAAATCTGCCGAGAGAATTGTTCAGATACTGGTGCAGAAATTCTTATCTTAGAAATTGAAAGAACCATATCTAAAAATTTTAATCATTAAGTGAAACAAAATATTACTAAATACATATGAGGAAAAATGGAACTTCTGGATAAAATAAAAAACCGTACTGCTAAAATTGGAATCATCGGGCTTGGATATGTAGGACTCCCGTTAGCCCTGGAATTTGCAAAGAAAGGGTTCGAGGTAATCGGGTTCGACGTAGACGAGAAGAAAATCCCGTTAATACAAAAAGGAAAAAGCTACATAAAGCATATAAAAGAGGAGAGAATAAAAGAAGCAGTTGATGCAAAAAAATTCTTCGCCACTTCCGATTTCTCGAGGCTGCCGGAAGCTGACGCTATAATTATCTGCGTTCCTACTCCGTTAGATGAACACCGCGAGCCTGACATGACTTACATTGTAAATACTGCCGATGTTATTTCAAAGTATTTGCGAAAAGGGCAGCTTGTTTCACTTGAATCGACAACTTACCCGGGCACAACGGATGAAATTCTGCTTCCGCTTTTTGAAGATGCACCGAATATTCAAAAAGGAACTAAAGACGGGAAAAAATTTAAAGTCGGTGAAGATTTTTATCTTGCATTCTCTCCGGAAAGAGAAGATCCGAACAATGCAAATTACAGCACCGCAACAATTCCGAAAGTGGTGGGCGGCTACACTCCGGAATGCCTTAAGACAGCAAATGCATTATACAGCAGCATAATCGTAAAAACTGTCCCGGTATCTTCGACGAGAGCTGCTGAAGCAACCAAGCTGCTCGAAAATATCTACCGTTCGGTTAACATTGCTCTTGTGAATGAACTGAAAATGGTTTTCGACAGGATGAATATAGATGTGTGGGAAGTAATTGAAGCTGCATCCACCAAACCTTTCGGCTATCATCCATTCTATCCCGGACCAGGTTTAGGGGGGCACTGCATCCCGATCGATCCGTTTTACCTGACATGGAAGGCGAGGGAGTTTGAAGTCCATACAAGATTTATTGAACTTGCCGGTGAAATAAATACCCACATGCCGTATTACGTAGTTCAGAGAGCGGCTGAAGCGTTGAATAAAAGGAAAAAATCTTTAAATGGTTCAAAAGTTTTAATCCTGGGGATTGCATATAAAAAAGATATTGACGACGTGCGTGAGTCTCCATCCCTGCGGCTGATTGAGCTGTTTAAGCAGAAAGGAGCCGATGTTTCGTATAACGATCTTTTTATAAAGAAGCTCTGGAAAACAAGAAAATATAATTATGATATGGAATCGGTTGAATTGAATGAGCAGAATTTAAAGAAGTATGACCTGGTTGTTCTCAGTACCGACCATACCGGCTACGACTACGACTTTATTTATAAGCATTCAAATTTAATTGTCGATACAAGAAATGCCTTCAGGAAAAACGGGCTGATTAACGGGAAAGT
>DAISZW010000069.1:0-16529 GCA_036824595.1 Ignavibacteriaceae bacterium | reverse complement strand
AAGCGGGAAAATCGCCGATATTATCCTGCGAAAAATCTTCGAAAAATAAGACCTGTTCGCCGGGAATAAAATCATATTTTGAAAACGATTTAAATTCCTCCTTCACGGTAGAAGATGATTTTTCAGAGCCGCTTTCTTCTTCTTCTTTCTTTTCTTCTTCGGCATTTTCCTCCGGTTTTTCCTCGTCATCCTTTTCTGTTGCTTCGTCTATGGCTTCATCAATTGCCTCATCGGTTTTCTCTTCAGCTTTTTCTTCAACTTTATCTTTAACTTTTTTTAGAATATCAAACTGGGCATAACCTACAGAAATTGAGAAACAAATAAGAGTAATTAATATTAATTTCATATAAACCTCGCTATTGATTTTGATATACAATAAAACGCAGCTTTAATTTTACCTTTAGGTAAAGCATTAATATTGAAACGACTAAAAAATTAAACAACTGATGATTTACCGTATAAATTCATTTAATTGGGTTTTTTCTATTTGAGTCGCTTATTAAAATATTATATTTAAAATTAAGAAATTTTTTCTCCGAAAACCTAAAAAAATCTCTGAAGGTATTTCTATGAAAAAAATAACGATTTTAGGTGCTGGAATGATGGGATCGGCAATAGCAATTGATCTCAGCAAGAATTATAAAATTGAAGTTATAGATTTAAAGGAGGATGAGGAATTTAAAAGTGTTTTTAAGGAACGCAACATTAAAAGCATTCAAGCTGATGTAACAGATTTGAAAATTTTGCAGCCATTAATTGAAAAATCTGATTTAATTATCGGCGCAGTTCCCGGTTTTATTGGATTTAAAGTGCTGAAGAATGTAATTGAATGCGGAAAGAATATCGTCGACATATCTTTTTTTAGTGAAGATCCGTTTCAGCTTAATGAAGAAGCCGAAAGTAGAAGTATAACTGCTGTAGTGGATTGCGGAGTTTCTCCGGGGCTGAGTAACATAATTCTTGGTTATTATACTCTGAAGATGGAAGTAGATTATTATGAATGCCTGGTGGGAGGGCTTCCTTTTAATAGGATAGCTCCATTTGAGTACAGCGCACCTTTTTCACCCATCGATGTTATTGAGGAATATATTCGTCCGGCAAGATTGATGGAAAATGGGAAAATTGTTACCAAACCTCCCTTATCCGATTTGGAAAGTATTGATATTGAACCGGCCGGTACCTTAGAATCATTTAATAGCGATGGTTTAAGAACACTTTTGAAAACTGTAAATGTACCAAATATGAAAGAGAAAACCTTAAGATACCCAGGCCATATTGATAAAATAAAATTTCTAAAAGACTGCGGATTCTTCAAGACAGAATTTATTGAAATTAATGGCAATTCTCTTCGGCCGATGGATTTTACGGCAAAACTTTTATTGCCTATTTGGAAGATTTCAAAAAATCAGGAAGAATTTACCATAATGAAAATTATAATAAAGGGGAAACAAAATGGAAAGAACAAAGAGCATGTTTATATCCTGTATGATAGATATGATGAAGCAACAAACACAAGTTCAATGGCAAGGACTACCGGCTACACATGCACCGGGGCCGCAAGATTGATTTTAGAAGGAAAATTCAGCAAAACCGGTATTTGTGCACCGGAAAGTATCGGTGTTGAAAAGGATTGTTTTAACGAGATTATTAATCATCTCGCTTCCCGTAAAATTAGGCTCAAACATATTGAAAGAGATATTTGAATTAGGTAAGTTCATCTTCAAATTCCCAAAAAATAAAGAGGTTTCAAATGAATTTAGTTGACCGGGCTAAAAACATTATCTTAAACCCATCAAAAGAATGGGAAGTAATTAAAACGGAAAACATCTCCAACTCAGATTTATTCACCAAATATGCTATGATTCTTGCTGCTATTCCTGCAGTCTGCGGATTCATAGGATACAGTCTTTTCAGTGTATCTTACGGTTTATTTTCGTATAAAATATCCGTGGGGAGCAGCATTACCTGGGCAATCCTGCAGTATATTCTCAACCTAGGAGGTGTCTATGTACTTGCCTTGATAATAGATGCACTTGCACCGACCTTCGGCTGTACAAAAGATTTAAATGCAGCATTAAAAATAGTTGTATTTTCGTATACGCCGGCATGGTTAATTGGGGTATTTAATCTCTTCCCGGTATTGAGTATAATTGTACTTCTAGGAAGTATTTATTCCCTCATTTTATTGTATATGGGTTTAGAGAGGGTAAAAAGTGTTCCGAAAGATAAAATGGTTGGTTATTTTATTGTAACAATTATTGTTGCAATTGTAGTTTACTTTATAATTGGGGCAATAATTAATAGAATAGTTTTTACCGGTTATTATTTATCAGAGTTCTAGAGATAATTCCGGCCCCCGAAATTTTTATTCGGGGGTTTTATTCTTAAATGGTTTATTTGGATTTCCCAGCTTCAAATCGTCTAATTTTGATATTGCTGATTTCAAACACAAACTAATTAAGGAATTCCCGGATTTATTGATTTTACAATCAATTGTTATTAGCTTAAATTATTTGACCTTCTATTTTTCGTTCTCCATTCTGCAAAATTTAAATAACTGATATTAAGTCAATTATTTGGAGGTATCCGATGAAAATGGTTCAGCATATTTTAGATAGAAAGGGGAATGATATCTGGACTATAATGCCTCATGCTACTGTTTTTGAAGCTTTGAAATTAATGGCTGAAAAAGAAATTGGAGCATTGCTTGTCCTTGACAAAGAAAAAGTTGTAGGTATTATTTCTGAACGGGATTATGCGAGGAAAGTAGTGCTGAAAGGAAAGTCATCAAAAGATGCCCCGGTAAGAGATATTATGTCTGAAAAAGTTATTTATGTAAATCCTTCAACAAGTGTTGAAGACTGCATGGTTTTAATGATTAATAAAAGAATAAGACACCTGCCCGTATTTGAGAATGAACACCTTATAGGCCTGGTTTCAATTGGCGATGTGGTAAAAGAAATAATTGATGAGAAAGAGGTTGTAATTGATGAACTGGTACGTTATATCACCGGCAGACGATGAAATCAAATCATTAATTCAGTGATCTACTAAGATGACTACTTGTGTGAGAATATTATCGAAAATTATAGCTTCGTAAAACTCTTTTATCGAAGCAGGATCATCTTCTTAATATTAAAATAATCGTCTGAAGTTAAGGAATAATAATAGATTCCGCTTGAAAAATTTTTCGCGTTCCACATTATCGAATAATTGCCTGCTGTTAAAACCTGATTAACCAGATTAGCTACTTCCTGTCCGATAATATTGTAGACTTTAAGTTTAACATTTTTATTATTTATTATAGAAAATTTTATTTCAGTAGAAGGATTAAAAGGATTTGGATAATTCTGAAGCAATTCTGATTTAAGAGGCAGACCCGGTTCATTTTTAATACCGGTGGAGATAAGGGTGAAATCGATTAAGTTGATATTAAATCCTTCGAAATAAAAGTTTACCTGAAATTCATGAGTACCATGAGTTATCGGGATGTTCCGAACAATTACAGATTCCCAGTTCTGCCATCCTCCTGTTAAGGGGACATCGATTAGGTTTCCTATATTAGCTCCGTCCATTCTTAGTAAAATTTTTCCTCCTGCTTCATTGGCAGCAATTCTGATTTCAATATCATAAAGACCTGATTGTTGAGCATTGATTGTATATTTAAGATATTCACCGGATTCTATCCAGCCGACATTATAACCATTAGAGAAAATATCAGAACATATTTCTATATCAACTCCGTCGTTTCTGTAGTAGTTCCCATTATTCCATGATGCTGCTCCGGGGCCCTGAGTATTATCATAATCAATATCTTTATAGGCAAAATTATTTTGTCCATAATCATAATTTACCGCGAAAATTGTACCAGGTATAATGTTATCTGAAAAAGGGATAGTTTCATTATTAGAAACCTGTCTGAACATGGCGTCAATTACGCCGATATTTATTTTACAATTTTCAAGTTTCAATTTTTCAGTCATTTCCATTAAAGTATTTTTTGCAAAGGACTCTGATGGTTTTGTTCCTCCGTTATCCCAGTAATTCAGCAAAGTCTGGTAATTGTTTGTAACATTTACAGAGGTTATTCCTGAAAGAGAGCCAAATTTTTTCCATGGCCACCATGCCCATCCAATTTTATTTTGTTCGCATAGTTTTATTGCATCAGTAAACCATTGATTTGAATTTTCCCCGGATTCGCCTAACCAAACAGGTACACTATGGTTATCACGGATACTTAATATCCACTGAATTGAACTTTGATTGTTACTGTTCCAATATTTATGAAAACTGTAAACCATATTATTATCCCAGGGAGGGGTGAGCCCGTTATAATTATTAGCCCAGCAATTTCCTTCAATAATAATTATATGGTTTGTATCAACTTCTCTTATTGCATTTGTAATATCAACTAGTAATGAACGTAAAGGTACATTATTTAATTCATCGCACCCATTTATATTACTTCCTTCAAAATTCCAATTCGTTTCATTAATTAGGTCATAGCCTCCGATCCATTCTTCATTTGCATACCGCTCGGCAAGTTTTCGCCATAAAGCAACTATTTTGAATTTATTATCTTCACTTTCCCAAAGTGAAGGTTTAGAATCATCATAATCTGATATAGCCGCGTCATGTCCTTGACCGCCGGGTGCAGCGTGCAAATCGAGAATAAGGTAAATATTGTTCGCCTCACACCAGGCCAACAGTGTATCTACTATAATAAAGCCTTTATCAAGCCAAGTATTTGAACCTGCTACCGGTTCATCTTCGATTGGCAAAGTAAAAAGATTATAGTGCATAGGTAAACGTATACTATTAAATTCAGATGAAGCTGCTAACTCTATATCAGCTCTCCGCATATGATTAGCAAGCCACGCATTGTAAAAAGTATCAGTATTTTCAGATCCAATTAATTCTTCAATCTTTTTGCGGATATCATGCTGTGTATTTGCAAAAGAACTGGTCTTCAGCATATAGCCTTCCTGGAGCATCCATCCGCCAAGCCCAATACCGCGCAATATAATTTCCTGCCTGCTGCCGTTGATAATTTTTTTACCTGAGGTTTTAAGATATCCTTGAGGAAGGAGCATTATAGGGCATAGAATAATTAATGCAGCTATTAAGGATATTCTGTTAATTCTGTAACAAAAGATTTTCATTGGAATTAATAACAAATAATGTGAATATGATTAATAAACATATTAAAACATTAATCATTCCAAAAAGGGAGGAATTGCTTTATTCGAAATTTAAGATAAATTTGAAATTTTTTTTAATAATGGCAAGAGCTAATTACTAAAATGATAATTGGGTTTTTATCAATCAAATAAGTGTACTTATAAACTGTCACTCTTGTATTTAAGAGTGACAGTATGAAAATTTACTTAGTTTTTCTTTATTGCAGCAGTTTTAAAGGGGCTGTAAAGTGGGCAGAAACCTATAAAGCTAGTAAATAAAAAAATTGCCGCAAAAATTCCGAGAATTATTGCCGCAATGCCGCTTATTTGATTTGTAAAGAATAATACTCCAATTAAAGCCGCAATAAAAATTCTTGTGATCCTGTCTAAAATATTCATGTTCTTTTTCATTAGTATTCCTTTATTGTTTTATAAAGTTAGATTATAAATAATGAAAAAGGATTCCGATCAGATTCTTCTTCTAAAACCCTGCCCCCTTACTTCGTGTACATTATTAATAATTACAAATGCCTCGGGATCTATACCTTTAATCAGCTGCGTTACCGTACTCAGTTCTTTTAAAGTAACAACAGTTACAATTACCTCTCTTTCAACATTTTTATAAATTCCCCTGGATTTTATTGCAGTAGCTCCCCGGCTGATTTCATTCATTATTTTTTCGCCTATTTCAGCATATTTATCCGAAATGATGTATACCGCCCTTGCATAATCGAACCCGTCGATAATGGCATCAATAATTCTTGCAGAAACAAAAAGCAGAAAAAATGCATAGAGAGTTAAAGCAAATGCAGGCCGGTCAGGCGATAGATTTTTTATCTCAATTATGGAACCTGCCAGAAGAATCACAGCAAAATCGATTACCATAATTGCCATTCCGGGCTTAACTCCGAACCGCTTCTGCATAATAGCTGCAACAATATCCGATCCGCCTGTAGTTCCTTTGAATTTAAAAATAATCCCCAGTCCTACTCCAATCAGAACCGCTCCGACAAGAATCAGAAAGAAAAAATCGTTCTTAAGAAGATCTTTAACTGTTTGTGTATCTTGTAATCTTATAAATTGAAATCCCGGGATATCTCCTCTAAAGAAATCGATAAAAAAAGAGTTTAATGTAAATCCATAAAAGGTACGGAATCCGAAGGTTTTACCGAGTTCTTTTATTCCCCAGACATACAGCGGGAGATTAAGAATCCAAATCATAAGTCCTACCGGTATCGAATTATTTGATAAATAGTGAATGGCCATCGAAAGACCGCTTACACCGCCGGGTACTACCCGTGCATCCACAAGATAAACCCCGATTCCGATAGACATTAAAGCTGCCCCTATTGTGATTGCCGTATAATCAATTATTATCTGCTTCTTTGATTTTTTTCGATTCATAGTATTCTTCCTGAAAAATGATTCCGTTAAATATAAAAAGAAGTTTAAAGTGGTGGGAATTGTGAGATATATGTTTTCTGTGAATAATTAATTTCACTACATTTTCTTGATGATAAAGTGAATTAGTAAATGAATACTTCATATCTATTGCTGCCGTACAGAATTTCATTGTTTATTTATCTTTTATCCGGATATTCCTTTTCTCAGTGGTGTGCAGGAGCCGGCTTTTCGGTTAAAAACGAATATCCTTTTAACGGTATATCGGTTTTTTTAGAACGAAAGCTTCCTTATCAGAGTGCCGGTTTCGGAATTAATTTCAGAACATCGTTCGAACATTTTTCAAATAAGGATAAAATCTTTTCTGATAATCAAAGATCTTTTTTAAAGACTTATAATTCAAATATAGATTTAAACATTATTATTAATTTCTTCTTCAAATATATTCAGCCGTTTGCAGGCTTAGGTCTAGGTGCGGGAAATTACTTTGCAGAAAGATTTGGATTATTAAATAATGAGATTAGTATCTCAGAAGCTGACAGGTGGAAATTTATAACAAAATTATCAGCCGGCATGAAACTTACCTTTCAAAAACATTTTCAGCCTTTTGTTCAGTTCCATTTGGTGAAATATTTTGGTTCTTTAAAGGAAATGCAATTTAACAGGGAAATTAATTCGACTCAACTGGGAGGATTCATCGGATTAAGTGTTTTACTTTTTTAATTAAATTTAGTTTTGTAGTTTATAGGGATCAGTTGCCACAGCAAACTTCATTTTATATTCCCATTTAAATAATCAAATGCCGTATCAACAGCTTTATGGGTTCCGGTAATTACCAATGTATCTTTGGCAAGAATTTGTTCTCTTGAAGTCGGGTTTGAAATTGTTTTTTCGCTACGTACAATAGCTATTATTGTAGTATCTGTTTTTGCTCTAAGATTCAATTCCCTCAATGTTTTTCCGACGTGAATATTATCTTCATTCACATAATAAGTTTCCGTCAGTCCTGCAGCAAGTATTTCATTCAAATGAACAAAAGAATTTATATCTGCGGTATCTGTTCTCATTAAACTGTATGCTTCTCCCCTCAGAATTGCAACCTGTCTCATTATAACATTTAGGGGAATGTGATACCTTTCCAATACTTTGCTAAATATCTGCAGTGAAGTTTCGAATTCTTCTGGTATAACTGAATCAGCTCCAAGATGACTTAGATCATCAATTTCATTTATGTATCTTGTTCTAACAACAGTGTAAATTGAGGGATTGAGTTTTTTAGCCAGCCTCAGTGCAATTTTTGTTGACGAGGGATCCGAAATGGCAAATACAATTATATTTGCTTTTTCAAGATTTGATGCATGAAGAATATCTTCCCTGGTAATGTCTCCGTAAATAATATTCTCACCTTTTTCTTTTTCAGCTCTTATCGTCTCCGGATTCAATTCAATAACTAGGTATCTTATACCGGTTTCTTTCAAAACCCTGGCTAAGTTTTTGCCGTTTAAGCCGAAGCCGGCGATTATTACATGGTCTGTTAATTCTTTTTTGATTCTTTTCTCAGAATTCTTCATTGGATCAAACCTGCCGAATTTATGTGCAATTACAGGAGTAATCTCAAATAGGAAAGGAGCTATTATCATTGTAAATATTGAAGCCGCGAGAAAAGAATTGTACACATCAGCTTCAATTAAGTTATAAGCTTTGCCTGCCTGCATTAAAACAAATGAGAACTCCCCGATCTGCGACAATATAAGTCCCGTAAGTACCGCTACACGGAGCGGATATTTGATGAGTTTAACAATTAAAATAATAATTAATGACTTTAGTAGAATTATCCCCGCAGTAACGGCAGTTAATTCTGAAAAATATTGAATCACAAAGTTGAAGTTGAGCAGCAATCCGATTGAAACGAAGAAAACACTGTTGAAAACATCTTTTAACGGGAGTATATCGCTGGTAACCTGATGACTTAAATCCGATTCAGAGAGTGTTAATCCGGCTATAAAAGCACCCAGTGCAAATGATAAACCTAATGAATGAGTTAGATACGCTGTGCCTAGGACAAATAACATTATCCCGATTGTAAAAACTTCGCGCATTTGAAGCTTAGCAAGCTGAAATAAAATTTTCGGCATTAATATTTTTGCGGCTAAAATGATTACAGCTATTGCCGCAAATGCAAATACAAGCTGCCGCACAATGTCTATAATCGTAGATTTTTCCGATGCGCTTAAAATAGGCAGAAGCAGGAACATCGGGACCACTGCAAGATCTTGAGAAATTAAAATTCCCAAAGATATTCTACCGTGCGGCGATTCAAGCTGGTTTTTGTCCGAAAAAAGCTTTAAGACTATCGCAGTGCTTGAGAGGCTCACAAGCATTCCAAGAAAAATGCTTCTCTTAATGTTTATATCGAATAAATAAAAAATTAATCCTGATAGAATAATAGTTAATAGAATCTGCGGCACTCCGGCAATCAGGAGCAGCCTTTTCATCTTCATAAGCCTGTTAAAAGAAACTTCAAGGCCGATTGTAAACAAAAGAAAGATGACCCCAATCTCCGCCATTACCTCAATCTGACTGATTTCTGAAATCAGCATAAAGCCGTGAGGACCTATTATTACTCCGGCAATTAAAAAACCCACAATGCTGGGAATATTTATTTTTTTAAAAAGGTAAATAATTGGTATAGAAACCAAAAGTATAATTACTATGTCTTTTATAATTGCAAACTGCTGCATGGCATTGTTGGGAATTTATTCAGGAAATAATATAATTATAAACAGCTGAATTTTTAAATTTACTATTAAAATTTTCTGATTTTTATTGCCGCCAGTTGAACAGGCATTCCTGCCTGCCCAGGCTTGTCGGAGTCTGTACATGAGTAATTAAGCAGACTCAGATAATTTTGAACAGACAAGAATGTCAGTCATGCCCTTTTTGTCAGACAATTTGCCCAACGAACAAATATTACATTAAACCGGAACTAATTGGAATAGTCTGGAATCTGGTATTCAATTTGATTAGAAGGATTATTATTCCTGTAAAAAAGTAAATGGTGAAGAAGCAATGAACACAAAATTATTCCGAATTCTTGAAGTAACAATCCTGATATTTATTAACGCAGGATTATCTCAAAATAATTATTTTATTTCTCCTAACGGGAATGACACAGACAGCGGGGCTAGCATAGACAGTGCATTCCAAACGTTACAGCATGCGGCCGATATTGTAGTATCCGGAGATTCTGTTTTTGTATTACCAGGTAATTACAGAGGATTCGATCTTCGGACAGGTGGAACATCTGAATTACATATTGTCTTTAAGGCTTTGGGGGATAATGTTATAATCAACCTCCCCAACTCCGAAACGAACGATGGAATAAATATAGAAAATGCAGCATGGATTATAATTGACGGTTTCAATGTCGTTGATCAGCCGCGTTCAGGAATCCGTATTGCTGTCTCCGATTTCGTAGTTATAAAAAATAATTATTGTAATGAAAACGGTCGCTGGGGAATTTTCACAGCCTTCACTGATGACATTGTAATTGAGAATAATATTTGTTCAAACAGCATAGAAGAACACGGCATCTATGTTTCAAACAGCAGCGACCGTCCGGTTGTAAGGAAGAACCACTGCTACGGAAATAACGGATGCGGGCTTCACTTTAACGGGGACGAATCTATGGGAGGAGACGGCATTATCAGCAATGCAATTATTGAAGGAAATATATTGCATGATAACGGATATGGCGGCGGTTCTGCAATTAATATGGATGGAGTGCAGGAATCCCTAATTTTTAATAACTTAATTTATAATAATCATGCAACAGGAATTGCTATGTACCGGACAGACGGGGCAGAAGGATCTAGAAATAACAAGGTTTATAATAATACAATAATAAATCCTTCCGATTCCCGTTGGGGAATCATAGCTGTAAACGGATCAACAGGGAATACACTTTATAATAACATTATAATTAATCACCACAGTTTCCGGGGTAGCATTTCAATTGATGAATCTTCTGAGGAAAATTTTGTCAGCGATTACAATATAGTTGTGGATAGGTTAAGCACTGATGACGGCGAATCGAACATAAGCCTCGCTCAATGGCAGGTTCTTGGGTATGATGTTCATTCAGAATTAGCTCAGCCGGAAGAACAAATTTTTGCAGATTATTCTTCAGGAGATTATAGTTTGATGGAAAGTTCCCAGGCGGTCGATAAGGGAACAAGCCTGGTTTCAAATATTGTAAACAAAGACATCACCGATATTTCAAGGCCCCAAAGAGATGGATTTGACATCGGTGCTTACGAATATTTTGATCCATCAGGAATAAATACCAAAGAAATCTTCACTCGTTTTTCTTTATATCAGAATTATCCTAATCCTTTTAATCCGGCTACAAAGATTAATTATGAAATCGGCAGTATGCAATTTGTAATACTTAAAATTTTTGATATTACAGGAAAGGAAATAGCAACTCTGGTTAATGAACCTAAACCGGCCGGAAAATATGAGATTGAATTTAATGCATCGGGATTAGCAAGCGGAGTTTATTTTTACAAACTTCAGGCAGGAAACTACTCTTCAACCAAAAAATTAGTGTTTTTGAAGTAGAATTCAATCTTCAGGATTTTAGAAAAGATCGCTGCTTTTGCTTGAATCTGCACTGGAATTAAAATATATTTGAACCAGCAGCCTCACCAGGGCTTATCAAAATCACTTTTCCGCTACAAACCGGAAAGCTTCAAGTTTATCGTATTCATAAAAAATGTGAGTAAGAGTATAATCAATTGTAAGATTTAATTAAATAATATTATTAATAATAATTCAAAGTATATGGAAAAATCAAAAAAAATATTGCTTACAGAAAAAGAAATACCTGAACAATGGTACAATATTCAGGCGGATATGCCCAATCCGATGCTGCCTCCGCTTCATCCGGGAACAAAGCAGCCTATCGGTCCAAACGATCTAGCACCTCTTTTCCCGATGGAATTAATAAAACAGGAAGTATCGAAGGAAAGATGGATCGACATTCCTGAGGAGGTAAGGGATATTTACAAAATGTGGCGACCTACGCCGCTTTATCGTGCTTATAATCTTGAAAAAATTATTGATACACCCGCTAAAATTTATTACAAATATGAAGGAGTTTCCCCTGCAGGTTCGCATAAGCCGAATACTGCAGTGGCACAGGCTTATTACAGTAAATCTCAGGGAGTAAAAAGATTAACCACCGAAACTGGTGCCGGTCAGTGGGGAAGTGCTCTTTCATTTGCATGCCAGTTATTTGGAATCGAACTTGAAGTTTATATGGTAAGAATCAGTTATGAACAGAAGCCGTATAGAAAAATAATGATGAATACCTGGGGTGCCAAAGTTTTTTCTTCACCTACCAATTCTACCGAATCAGGCAGAAAAATTCTTTCTCAAGATCCCGATTCTCCGGGAAGTTTAGGAATTGCAATATCCGAAGCAGTTGAAAGAGCAGCAAAGGATGATGATACTAAATATTCTCTCGGAAGCGTACTTAATCATGTACTGCTGCATCAAACGGTAATCGGACTTGAAGCTGTTAAGCAGTTCGAAAAAACAGAAGATTTCCCTGATATTGTAGTCGGTTGTTTCGGCGGAGGTTCTAACTTTTCAGGTATTGCTTTTCCATTCCTTAAATACAACTTAACAGAAGGGAAAAACATCAGATGCATTGCAGTTGAACCTGCATCTTGTCCCAAACTCACAAGGGGTGAATTCCGCTACGACTTTGGGGATACGGTAGGACTTACACCTCTTCTTCCGATGTACACATTGGGACACACATTTATTCCGGCTGCTATTCATGCAGGCGGACTCAGGTACCACGGTGCCGGTACAATCGTCAGTCAACTACTAAAAGATAAATTAATTGAGGCCGCTTCGGCTTATCAGCTTGAATGCTTCGATGCCGGTGTTCAATTTGCAAGAACCGAAGGTATTATCCCAGCTCCCGAATCAAACCATGCAATCGTTCAGGTTATCAAGGAAGCTAAAAAAGCTAAGGAGGAAGGGAAATCAAAAACCATTCTCTTTAACTTGAGCGGGCATGGACATTTTGATATGAGTGCTTACCAGGATTATTTTGCAGGAAAGCTCGTTGATCATGAATTGACAAATGAAGAACTCTATTCAGGACTCAAAGAGTTAAATCTTCATCCGGTCGAATAATCCGTAAAAAGAATATTTAAATAAAGGCTGGCTTAGTAATCTCGTGAGTCAGCCTTTTTAATTTTATCCCCGCTTTTATATGCTTCAGATCATGTGAAAAAAAAACAATGGTTCGATCTATTGACATAAAAGCGGTTCAAAATTAATTTTTCGATAGCCAAATTCATCTCTATTTACAAAATAACCATTTTAAAAATAATTTTAGGAATTGAAATGCATATATACATAATAACAGCCTGTATACTAATATTTATTGCTGGATGCACCAATGAGCCTGAGACAAAAGCTCCCCTATTTAAAAATCTTGGAGAGATAAATCATTTTAAAATAACCACTGATTCGGATCTCGCTCAGAAATATTTTGATCAGGGTGTTACGCTTGCATATGGTTTTAATCATGAAGAAGCTTTTCGTTCCTTTAGTGAAGTAGCAAGATTGGATACAAATTGCGCAATGGCTTACTGGGGAATGGCAATTGTCCTTGGACCTAATATTAACCTGCCGATGGATCAATCTTCAGTTTCAACTGCATATGAAGCTGTTCAAGAAGCAATCAAATTGCTTGATAATGAGACACAGAAGGAAAAAGACTGGATTATGGCTCTTTCAAAAAGATATTCAAAAGAAAAACTTGACGATAGAAGCCATCTTGATTCTGCTTATTCAGATGCTATGAGGGAATTAGCAAAAAAATATCCTGATGATCCAGATATAAACACAATGTTTGCGGAATCAATCATGGATCTGCATCCCTGGGATTATTGGATGAAAGATGGGAAAGCCCAGCCTTGGACAGCGGAGATAGTTTCAACTCTTGAGAATGTTTTGAAAAAGGATGAGGATCATATCGGAGCAAATCATCTTTATATTCACGCGGTAGAAGCTTCAAAAAATCCGCAGATAGGATTACCAAGTGCGGACCGTCTTAGATTTTTAGTACCGGGTGCAGGACATTTGGTTCACATGCCTGCACACATTTACATAAGGACAGGTAAATATCATGAAGGAAGTCTTGCCAACCAGCGTGCAGTAAAATCAGATGAAGAATATATTAACCAGTGTAATCAGCAGGGATTTTATCCCCTCGCTTACTATCCTCATAATTATCATTTTCTGTGGGCTACCGCCACCCTTGAAGGTGACAGCAAAACTGCAATAGACGCTGCATTAAAAACTTCTACCAGACCTCCTGATTCTTTAATGGATATGTGCGGATATAAAACACTTCAGCATTTTTCAGTAATTCCATTGTATGCTTATGTAACATTTGGTAAATGGGATGATATTTTATCTTCTAAAGCTCCCGATGAGGTACGGCCTTATCCGCAAGGAGTTTGGCATTATGCGAGAGGGATGGCTTTCGTAGCCAAAAATAATATTGAGGAAGCTCAAAAAGAACTGTCTGAATTGGAAAAGCTGAAAGATAATAGTGAAGTTGATAAGCTGGATATTTGGGGAATAAATTCTGCGGGGGCCCTGCTCAAAATCGGATATGAAGTTCTCTCAGGCGAAATCGCCGCAAAAAAGAAACAGTATAATATTGCAGTAAAGCACCTAAGTAAAGCAGTTGAGCTTGAGGATAAATTAAGATATGATGAACCTCCTACATGGTTCTATCCGGTAAGACAAAATCTCGGTGCAGTGCTTATAGAAATGGGCAGATACTCTGAAGCACAGAAAGTTTATGAAGAAAATCTTAAAGAGATTCCCGATAACGGCTGGGCTTTATTTGGACTGCATCAGGCGCTTTTAATGCAGAGCAAAAATGATAAAGCATCTCAAGTGGAAAAGAAGTTTAAGGATGCATGGCAGTATGCCGATATTGAGCTTACTTCTTCCAGAATTTTGTAATAATCTTTTGCAAATTTAAGCCCTTGTTAAAACAATTACTGTAACTTCCGGTGTTGAATTATACCTGAGAGGAACCAAGGACATTCCCAATCCTCTTGTTACGATCATAAGCATATTATCTAACTGGAAGTCGCCTCTTACATATTTAGTTTCAAAAAGTGTTGGAGACAAATTTATAAATGGAAAAAGGAATGTTATTTGTCCCCCGTGGGTATGGCCGGCAAGAAATAAATCGTAGTTATTTTTTAATGCCTGATCTACAAGTCTCTGTCTTGGCTGATGAACTAGAAAAATTTTCACATCGTGCTTTGAATTTCCGTTAGTCAACTTATCCAGCTCCTGATTAGTAATAGTTTCTACATAAGTATTAGTTATAAAAGTTATTCCTATTTCTGCATCTTTAATTTTTATAATTTTTTTACCGTTATTTATCATATCAACATTATATTTATCCAGAGCTTCAGTAATTTCCCTGATGCTTCTTCTTGTATCCTCCCTGTAAGCCCAGTTATCATGGTCACCTACGCATGAATAAACTCCATTTTTAGATTTTATTTTGCCGATATATTCCGAAGCAGTATTAATGTAATCCGGAGTTGATGTAATTATATCGCCCGCAATAAGAACAAGATCGGGATGAGTAGCATTAACTTTTGATATGAATTTATTGAGCCTTCCAGGATCTGTATACCTGTCTGCCTGAATATCAGCAATGAAAGTAATTTTGAAATTATTAAGCGCCACAGGAAGATCTTTCATTTTGTATTCTTTAACTCTGATTGAAACACTATTATAATCGTAAACAATTCTTAAAGGAACGTAAATGATGAAGAAAACGATGATGCCGAAAATAATTTTTGAGAGATATAGTTTTAACTTTGCCTTATGTTTTTTGTATACAGGGTAAACCATGAGTTTGAAAATATCAAGAGGCAATAGGAATAATATCGATTGAACAATTGTTAAAACTGCCGTCCAAAAAGGATAAACAGCAGCATAGTCGAAAAATGAATTTTCCGGAAGGCGGACTCTAGGCTGATTATTAAATGTTGATTGAAGGTATGATAAAAGCAGTACAAACGGATAGATATGTATAATGATTAATACAATCCACTTTATTAGTGAAATTCTTTTAGCAGGTATTTCAGGGAAGACAATTTTGATCGAATTTAATAGTTTCTTGAAGAAATAGAATTCGATTACAAATATTATCAGGAAGACTATTACAATTCTCAGGATAAAACTCATATTTGTTTATTAATCCGGCAAGCAATAAAAAAACAGTTAAGGCAACATATAAATTATTTCGGATAGATCAATTGATGAACGTATGCTGCTATCCGCTTGTTTATGGTTATAGAATAAACAGGTTGGTGGGTTAAATTACTAAATTTTGTAAAACTATTTTAAGAACGATTTCAAATGTTTAACGTAAGCTTCAGGTCCGCCGGCGCGGTAGCCTGTGCGGCCGAGGATTTTACCTGATTTATTAAGAACGAAAACAGTAGGATAGCCGGTAACTCCGAACATCTGCGCTACTTTCTTATTATATTCTTTTACCTCATCGGATTGATATTTCCATTTAGGAAAATCTATTCTAACTAATGCAAGATGATAATCGGCGAATTCGGCAAATTCTTTTTGCAGAAAAACTTCTCCGCTTAACTTTTTGCACCATCCGCACCAGTCCGATGCAGTAAAAAATAGTAATACTTTTTTCCCTTCGGATTTTGCAGATTGAATACCTTCATCCAGATTGTCATACCAGGTAACATAGTTTTGCGGGTTGATGACAGCAGTTAATAAAAAAAACAACAGAAGAATTTTCGGGTATGATTTCAATTTTCTTTCCTATAGATATATTTAATGAATAAAAAAATTGCT
>DAISZW010000068.1:0-16539 GCA_036824595.1 Ignavibacteriaceae bacterium | reverse complement strand
GGCTAAATTTTTAATCTTCTTTATTATATCGCCCTTCCCCCTAATAGTAACGTATTGGGGTTCATAATTATTATTAATATCAACACCCAGCTTACTTTTAGGAAGATTTTTTATGTGACCGATTGTTGCTTCAACGATGAAATTTTTACCAAGGTATTTATTTATTGTTTTAGCTTTTGCCGGTGATTCTACAAGTACTAAATTCCTGCTCATTTCCTTTAATTGATTGTATCTGATGAATGTAAAAGAAGCCTGCTTCCCGGAAGGATAAAATGATCCAAATTCAGGAATAAAGATAAAATTAAAACATTCAATTCCTCTCTCGAAAGATCATCCTCAAAATATTCTGCTTCCTCAACAATAATATCCATGTCATTATTATTCAGCAGGCCTTTGTTATAAAAATAGAGTAAATAGTTATAGTTTTCTTTGCCGAGCAATAACATCTCTTTTTCCGATAAAATTCTAAATCCCATGCTTGGGATCTGCTTATGCATTTTGTTAGAAACAATATCGCGGGCAATTTTTTCATAAATCCAGCTGTAAGCCGTTGCGATAAGATTTTTATTATACTTTTTCTCTCTGCCGAAACTCTCAGCAAGTTCTTCCGGTGAAACCTTTTTATTCATTCCTTCTGCTAATTTTGCCAACACTTCAATTATTGTTGCAGTCACTTTTTTACCGGATTTTTAAATAAAACATTTTTATACTTAGTTAACAATTTATCTTCTAAACGGCTCATTTCCAATTTTTCATTTGAATTAATGTCATTATATCCTAATAAATGAAGAATACCATGAATTACAAGTCTTAAAATTTCCTCATCAAACGTTACACCATACTTTTCCGAATTAGTTTCAGCATCATCTATTGAAATCAAAATCTCACCGTTCAGCAGCTTGTGACTTCCGGTATAATTAAAAGTTATAATATCTGTTGAAAAATCGTGTTTAAGATATTTTCTATTTATTTCTCTAATAGACTTACTTGAAACAAAATTAATATTGAGGGAATAGATATTGAAATTTAAACTGTTTTTTAAAAGAAAGATAAGTTTATGAAGGATTGATTTTTTAATTGATTTATTTTTCGAATAAATAAGAAGGTTTTTAACCACAAGTAGATCTATATTGTTAACGGAAGGATAATATTTTAAATATTTATAATCAATCCTTCTTTAGCGGCGATGCATTTAATTTTTGATTTTTGCTGTTTTAAAAGTGCAACAGTTTCTTTAAGCATTACATCAATCTTTGCATCGGAATAATCGGGATTGTAATGAAAAAGAATTAAATTTTTTACTTCAGCCATTATAGCAAAATATGCAACGGAAATATTACTTGAATGACCCCAGCCTCTTTTCTTTTCAAGTAATTTTTGATCATACATTGCATCATGAATTAAACAATCAGTTCCTCTGCAGAATTCGATAAAGTCTTTATATTTCAGCTTCAATGCTTCATACCGGCTTTTATCTCCGTCAATTTCAAAATTAAGCTCATTGTCTGTCATATAAACAATATTTTTTCCGTTTTGCTCTATCTTGAAGGTAAGTGTAGGCGAAGAATGATTTGCCCGAAAAGTTTTAACAACTAAATTACCGATTTCATAACTGCTGTTCGAAGTAATTTTACGAAAATTAAGATCGTTTCTTATTTCGGCTATTTCAATAGGGAAAAAATTCCTGGCCATCTGACTTTTAAGCAGAGTCTCTATTTCAATCCCGTTGCTGGTCTGCCCGTAAAAAGTAATCTTATAATTTTTTTCATATAACGGGAGAAAAAACGGAATTCCCTGGATATGATCCCAATGGTAATGGCTTATAAAAATATCAATATCATTTCTAGAATTATCATTAATAATTGCTCTCCCGAGCTCTCTTATTCCGCTGCCTGCATCCAGAATTATTAAATGATTATCGGCAGTACGGATTTCAACACATGGAGTATTCCCCCCGTACTTAATTGTTTTTTTGCCGGGTACAGGGATTGAACCCCTCGTACCCCAAAACTTAACAATCATATCAGGTCATTATTTTTTTAACGAATTTATTGATATGCTGCTGTAGTTTCTGTACCTAAAAGCGGAATTCTCAATATCAGCGATTTCTTCGCTTGAAAGATCTCTAATAATTTTTGCAGGAACTCCGGCCGCTAATTTACCGGAAGGGACAATACAGCCTGGCGTTACAACTGCTCCTGCTGCAACCATTGCATTTTCCTCAATTACCGCTCCGTCTAGGATAATGGAACCGATTCCAATAAAGCATGAATTCAGCAATGTACATCCATGCAGATTAACGGAATGGCCTATTGTAACATTATTCCCAATATTTAAAGGAAATTTTCCGTTTGTTACATGCAGCATGGAACAATCCTGAACATTAGTATTTGCTCCGATTTTAATATAATGAACATCGCCCCTAATGACTGTGTTATACCAAACACTTGAATTTTCGCCAATTTCAACATTCCCAATAATTTTAACTCCCGGGGCTAAAAATACACTTTTATGAATTTTAGGAAAAAATTCCAAATAAGGAAATAGTTTTTCAATTCCAGTTGTATTTATGATTTCTTCATTCAACCTTCGTACTCCGGCGGCATCCATCCTTTTCTATTCCATTTTACCAGCTCAAGTTTTACGTTCCCAATAATTACTTTCATTTCGGCAACAATCGGAATTAAAGCAGAATCATTTGAAAACCATCCCTGGAAGTACCCGGTCAGACCAAAAACACTTACAAAATCGGTTTCTCCATCCAGCCTTACACAGGCAATTTCGTAATCGACAGCATCGATGGATACACCGGATACTTCTGTATAGTAGTTTATTTTTGTGCTCACTTTCCTCTCATTTACAAAACATGGGACATCAACGGTTTTTTCTCCTCCGAAATTCATCCTGGCATAAAAGAGAATCGAAAGTCCATCCTGGTAAATTTTTTCGGCGTTTGCCGATGAATCGGTCCACAGCTTATAAGGTTTTACTTTCCCCTTTTTTACACGGATTAAAGAATCTTTATAATTGTAATCGTAATCGGTAAATGTAGTATATTCATCTCCCTTTACTATTCCGCGGAATTTTAACGGAGTATTATTTTCGGAAAACGTGCTTTCATAAATTTGATGAAGATTGACGAACGGGATATTTGAATATGAATCCATATAAGCTGCTGCGCGGTAAACCATTGAACCGTCCATTTCTCTAGCATCAAGAATTTTTATTCTTACCTCCCCCAGCTTTAAAAGTGAATAGCTTACGATATATGTTAAATCTTCACCGGCCTGCAAATCTGCTGTCGTGCGGAATTCAAATTCATATACTTGAGTTAAAGAATTTGAATTTGTAAAAGATATAAAAAAAAATAATGCAGGTAAAAAAAATCTTTTATAAAGAATTTTCATTTAAGGTTTGCCAGGTCTTTAGCCTCGTCAAATAAATTTACCGCTTGCAGAATTTGATTATCAATCTTTAATATTACCGAATACCATCCCTCATTTTTCCAGTAGTTTCTTGCAATCTGAGCTTTTAATCTTGAAGAAATATAATCGTGGTCCTGCTTATATTCTTCCTCGTTATACTTTACTCCTTTAGATTCCGCAAATTCCTGAAATCTTTTAATCTCGCCTGCACCGAGAGTGAATTCATCTCTGAATTTCGCCAGATTATTGCCGTACCTTTCTTTAATTTTCTTATCATTTATATCAAGATAAGACAAAACGTATAAATAGAAGAGATTATTTTTCAAAAGATTTGTTGTGTATTCGGTGACATTATCTGTTTTAACGATATAGTCCGGAGTAATGCCGCCGCCGCCGTAAACTACTCTTCCTCCTTTTGTTTTAAAGACCGGCTTTACCGAATCTTTTTCCGCAGAATGATGAAGATTTTCACCCTCTTTCTCCTCGCGTTCGCTTATTTCGGAATAGTAGTCTTCCCTGCTTTCGCTGTTTTTATAATCTCTCTGGATTAATCTTCCGGAAGGTGTATAATATTCCGAAATAGTCAGCCGCAGAGCGGAATTATCCGATAAATTGAACTGCCTCTGGACAAGTCCTTTCCCGAAGGTTGTTTCGCCGACAATAAGGCCTCTGTCCCAGTCCTGCACTGCTCCCGATACAATTTCACTGGCTGAAGCACTTCCTTTATTTACAAGAACTATTAGAGGAATTTTTTCATAAGGGGAACTTTCCGAAGCATTCCTTTCATCGTTGAATTCGGTTCTTCTTCCGACCGTAAAAACAATTTTTTTATTTCCGTCGATAAAAAGATCAGCCATTTTTACAGCCTGCTCCAGGTATCCTCCCGGATTTCCCCTTAAATCAAGCACAAGCTGTTTCATACCCGATTTACTAAGCTGTTTAAGCTGTTCAACCAATTCATCATATGTTGTTTCAGAAAATCTGGAGACGCTTACATAGCCTGTTTTACTATCCCACATAAAACCAACATCAACGGAATAAAGAGGAATTTTATCGCGTGTAATTTCATATTCAATAGTGTTTTTAATGCCGGGACGTGCAATTGTTACATTCACTTTTGTTCCGGATTTTCCGCGAAGCTTCTGACGGACCCCATCGTTGGTAATTCCTATTACCTCTTTTCCATTAATTTTTATTATCCGATCGCCGGCCATAATTCCTAGAGCTTCACTTGGTCCCCCGCTGATTGCGGAAACTACTGTAAGGGTATCGTTCACTACCTGGAATTCAATTCCAATTCCTTCAAAGTCGCCGCGGAAAGATTCTTCGACTGATTCGAACTGTTTCGGAGGTATGTATACCGAATGCGGATCGAGATCACTAAGCATTCCATTAATTGCTGCTTCAACTAATTTTTGTGTATCGACTTCTTCGATGTAATATTTTTCGGTATAAGTAAGTACGTCATTGAATTTTATAATGCTGTCCCTGAGATTATCACCTGAAAATATTTTTTCGATTTGAATCCCGAGGACAATTCCTATTGTAAGCACTACAATCGTCATAGGAATTTTTAAATTTCGCAATTTCATTAATAACTCATTCATATTAGAACCTAATTCCCAATTTTAAAAAGGTTTGAGTTTCCTTAAAAGAATTTTCTAACTGCAGAGAATCGTTAAAATTTATTACTCTCAAAGTGATAAAATACTGGTTTACCGGTTCGAAAGTTAAAGATACAGATAATCTACGATAATATTCCATATCACCATTAAGGAATTCAGTTTCTTCAGAATCAAAAACTCTGTGGCCGAATAAAATATCGCCGCCAACATTTTCTTTAACACTTCCGTCAGAATTTTTCGGATTTGCGCCGTGAATTACGTAAGTCCATCCTGCTGAAAAATCTAAACGGTGGCTAAACCTATAATTTATTTGTAAAAAAAACAATTCACTATTCGGATGCAGAAATGAACCGAGATTATAACCGAAATTAGTAAAGCTGTTTCTGCTTAAACGATGAGTAAAAGTATAAGGTTCAACACGAAGGTATTCGAAATGGATATCCAGCGGAAGCAAAGGATAAAAATTATAGCTTTTAAAGCCGGCATTAAATGCTGTTTGGTTCCCGTACCAGCCTGTACCGATTTTTTGAAATTTTATATCATCAATAAGCAGAGAAAAAAACAATTTTAAGCCTTTCAAGGAGTTATTATTAAAATCCAGGAAGAGCATTGCGTTATCGCGGTCCCGGTTGGAATGCTCAATCGTTTTATAGAAGCTGAATGGATTTAAATAAGAAAAATCCAAAGGCCGGTCTCCGTAAACAATCACTTCTCCCAACCCAAAATCAATATCGCTGGAAATATTAAAACCGATGCGGTGATACCCAAAATATTTTTCCTCTATCAAATTTGTTGATCCCGAGAGCGAATCGATTTCAACGGAAGCATTGCCCAGAAGTTTGCCGTGAAAGAATGAAAAGCTGAAAAATTTATACTTAAGATTAAAAGAAAGATAATCAAACAAAGGCGAATTGTCGTCCAGGAAAGATTTTATATTGCCATATCCTATTTTCATTCTGTCTCTGCCGAATTTAAAACGGATCAGATCGAAGTCGGCAGTAATGTAGCCTTCGGTTTCGTCGAAAAATTTTTCGTCTTCGGTTTCAAACAGTTTATAATTGTATGATAAATCTTTCCTTGCGGCAGCAGCAACCTTGCTGCCCATAACAAATCCATTAGTTCCTTTAATCAAAAAACCGAATTTATTCAGAAAAGTTCCCCGTATTTCTCCTCCGATTGAAGGTAAAAATGCTGAAGTCTTTAAAGAAGCGCTGTTAAGAAAAATTCCTTCCGCTTCACCAAGAATATTTACAAAAAGATTTGCGTTGGAGGAGTCGGATAAAAAATATAAATATTTTTCTTTCTGCGAAAAAAGATCATACAATCCGGGGCCGATTAAAGATTGAGAATTGGAAAGGGTATTAAAAATTTCAAGTTCGAACTCGATCTTAAGATCTTCAAGGATTTTCTTATCTGCATCATCAAGCTTATTTTTATTTTGAATCACTTCACTCAAGTAAACCGCAACAACTCTTCTTGTTTTCGGAATTTCAAAAGAATTATATCCGTCTATAAGATGCAGCGATTCCATTCTTTCAAGAAAATTATAAACCGGATTATCTGCACGCACATATTCAGTTTGTGCAGCGCCCGGACAATTCAGAATTATAATAAATAGCAGAATGCAGATCTTGAATTGAAAGATTCCGGCAGCAAATAAAAGATGTAATATTTTTCCTGATTTTCTTAAAGGGAAAGACTGCACTTTTCTTGCTCCAGTAAATTAAGAAATAAAACGAAGCAGCCGAAAGAGAATTACCTCACCTGCTCCCATTCATTTGAAATCGATTTGTTTTTAAGAATGACTGCAAAAGCATTTTTTATCCACGACCATGTAACATTAAAATAGCCGATTTTCCTAAAGCGCCTTGGAGATTCATAAACGCAAAGTTTCCCCGCAAAAATAATTTTACCGAATTTTTTTACTCTTTTGAACAGATCAAAATCCTCGCCTGCAGCAAGTTTTTCATTATAGCCCCCGGCTCTAAAAAAAGCTTCTCTCCTTATCACCTGGCATTCGCCTCTGCCCATTCCGATGCCGATAAAATTGAGTAACCTAAAATAATTATTATATGCCCAGTGAAAAACAACATCCGAAAAAATTTTTTCTTCAGGGAACACACCCACTTTGCATGTTAAAGCGGAATATTCTGAAGGAATAAACTGGTTTTCCATGTAATGAAAAAATTTCTCTGCATTTTTAAATAAAACATCAGCATTAATGAAAATAAAAATTTCACCGGAGGCAATCTTAGCTCCCTTATTCCTTCCTTCCGCAATATTTTGATTTTCATTTTCTGAATAAACAACCAAAACTCCTGAAAAACTTTTTACAATCTCGACGGTTCTATCGGTGCTCCTTCCGTCGGATATAATAATTTCATAATTATATTTTTCTTTAAGCAAAGGATCCGTCAATTGGTTCAGAAGTCTAGGAAGAAGCTTTTCCTCATTCAGAGCAGGTATAATTATGCTGTATCTCTCCATAAATGTTTATTGGACCGATTTAACTTCTAAAATTAATTAATTGGAATTCTCAGATGCTCACCTTTCAACCGGCAGTCCTTCTATTTCCATTATTTTTAATGCATTTGTAGTAGGAGACGGACCTTTTCTTAATTTATAGTCGAAGTGCATTTTGCCGTTTGAAACTTCTTCTTTAAAATGATAATTGCTCACCTGAGGAATACTCTCCTGCAATTTTATTAATTCAAGGTCGTGCGTGGAAATAAGTCCGGCTCCGTTTAATCCGGCGAGACTTTTAATATAAGAACGGCTGCCTATTAATCTTTCCAGGTTATTTGTACCTTTGAATATTTCATCAATTAAGTAGAACACCAGCATGTCATTTTTTATTTTTATTTCATTTAAAAGATTTTTTAATCTTTTCACCTCCGCATAAAAATAGGAGATGCCGTCCGTAATTGAATCGCTGATATTGATGCAGGTAAAAATCTTAAAAAGACTTACTTCAAGCTTTGATGCATTTACTACGCTTCCTGCAAAAGCCAGCACCAGGTTAACTCCTACAGTTTTTAAGAATGTACTTTTACCGGACATATTTGAACCAGTGATAATTACAACTTCTGCTTTTTTCTCTAAAGAAAAGTCGTTGTGAATGTTCGAATCGGCCGGAAGCAGCGGGTGAGCTATTTTTTCGGAACTGAACTTCTGCTCCTCATTTGATATTGATGGGAAGCTGTACTCCGGATTTATGTATGCAAAATTAGAAAGAGAAACAAACGCCTCAAGATTATAATAAATTTCAAGCCATTCCGGCAGCTTATCTTTCATTTCTTCCTTTACTTTTTCCAATTTATAAGCAATGAAGAAATCGTAAGGAAAAACACTGTTCAGCAGTAAAAAAAAGAGAGGATTTTTTTGAAAGCTTGCTGCAAAGGTAATTCTGTTTAGTTTTTTAAAATAACCGGAAGGAGTATTTTTGCCGGCGAAAAATATACTGCATAAACTATTAAGTTTTTGATTTTTAATACTCTTTAAAGCAGGATAATTTTCGAGGAATTCAAGAATTCTGCTGAAACTCCCGAACTCTGTCTGTATATCCAGCGATCTGTCGAATAATTCAGTTATATGTTTTGAATTGAACCAATAAACTCCGGTATAAACCAGCACGCCGATAGTCCAGTAAGCAGGCAATAGTTTTGTAATAAATAAAACAAGCAGTAAAAGATTGAGAAATATAACAACAGAAAGGACCGATAATATTTTTTTAATCTTTTCACCGTTTACCGGCGAATTTAACCACTCTGAAAGTTTGCTCCCTACAAGCCTTTTTTTAGATGATAAATTTGCATTTAAGATAAGCTTATTCCTGAAACCCGATAAAGGGATTAATTCTTTAACAATTTCCTGTCTTTCCAGAATGATATCTGCCGAAGGTATTTTTGTTAAGAGCCAATTTTTTAAGATCGTGCTTCCTTCAGCTGAAGTTGAAATATCGATCAGCTGATGCAGTGAATTCTTCCCGGTGATGCTTAAGTCGGATTCAAACGGATGATCACTTTCCATTTCAGGAAAATCTCTCAAAGGAATATCCGGCCAGTCAATTTTCATTCTGGCAAGATTATCTTTTTTAATATTTATCCATAACCTGTTTTTTTTTATACCCAGATCGATCTTATTAAAAATAGCTGTTATCATTCCGAAAGCAATTACTGAAATTCCTAAAGATATCCATACAAATAATTGAGTTAGGTAAAAGAAGGAGAAAAGAAATAAAAATAATCCTAGAACGAAAACGAATAGTCTGTAATAGCCGATTCTTCTGCTTTTCTTCTGAAGTTTCTCTAGTCTCAAACTGAATCGATTGATTCCATCTTCAAATTCTTTTAACCGGAGCTTTCGTAGTTCCATTTATTTTATAAAATTTTCTTACGAAAAATGAATAGAAGCGGCTGAAAAATGAATAATCTCAAAATCGATTTTACAGGAGCCGCACTTCTAAAATGATTTACGTGCAGTTTTAATAACAAAAAACGAAAAAAGCTGCATCGGGTGTAATCCTTAAACCCGGCATCGGGAAATGAATATAGTTTAAGGAATTTTTTACAAACTGCCAGACTCCCCCGTAAAGAGGAATTTCTTCAGTATCAAGATCGAGAGAAATATAAAATTCTCTTTGCCCTCCCCCTCCCCCGTCCAGATCTCTTACTCCCATGCCTCCCGCAATGTTTAAGAATGACGGCCAGAATTTGGATGCAGCATCGGGTAAAAGATTTTTAACTCTGATGCTCAGCCAGTATTTTTGTCCTTCGTAATCATCAATGCTGTTTCCTTTATGCAGACCGTCTCTGAATTCTTTAGAGGGGAAATAGCTGAATTTCACAAGAAAGTTTTTTAAAAAAGGAAAATAATATTGTCCTAAAGAAAATCCTGCTCCTAAAACATCGGCGGCAAAATCACTAGGACTGAATCCCCAGTCGGGACCGAATCCGTCTTCAATTTCAACATAAGTCTCAAAAGCAAGCGACGCAATACTTCCGTAAATGGCAGCCTGTTCAGATTGAATATTTGCTGCTTCAAATCCTGCTGAAAAAAGATGTGCAAACAGAGCACCTGCATAGAAATGTCCTACTTTATCGATCCCGAGCGCATAGTAGCTGTCGTTTGTAAAATGAAAACTCCTTCTCTGATCTTTCCACCATGCATTCCGCTGATAAATATGAACGGCGATTCCGCTGGCTAGAGTTACACCTCCGACCGCAGCCAGTATACTATAATCCACTTCCGTGCTCAGCGGATCAAAATCAATTTCGGTAACAGGAGAAACCGGGAAAGAATCCTGCAGATTAATTTTCCCATTCAAAGAGGGCTGATAAAGTCCGTCGTTCAGCGCAAGTTTAACAGACTGAGAAAATACCTGAAAGTTGAAGAAAAAAATAAAAACAAAAAAAATAATTTTATGCATTAAGCACTGCTCATTGACTTTGTCCGTCTCCGGCGGTTTTTCCTTCGGGTTTCATTTGCGGAAAAAATATAACATCTCTGATTGAAGACTGATTAGTTAGAAGCATTACCAGCCTGTCAATCCCGATTCCCAACCCTGCAGCAGGGGGCATCCCGTATTCCAATGCCCTTATAAAATCGTTATCAATCTCGTGAGCTTCTTCATCCCCTTCTGCTTTCATCCTGGCCTGATCCTCAAATCTTTTCTTCTGATCAATTGGATCGTTCAATTCAGAAAAGGCATTGCATAATTCTCTCCCGCCGATATATGCTTCAAACCGTTCTACCAGTCCGGATTTAGATCTGTGTCTTTTTGCCAAAGGAGAAAGTTCTACCGGGTAATCCACTACAAAAGTAGGCTGGATTAAATCCGGCTGAATTCCTTCGCTGAAAATTTCATCGATAAGCTTCGGTTTATTATCCCAGTTTTTGATCTCAAGCTTCTTCTCCCGGGCTGCAGATTTTAAATCATCCGCACCTGCATTTAAAATATCAACTCCAATTTTTTCTTTAATGGCTTCGACCATTGAAATCCTTTTCCAGGGTGAAGCAAAATTAATCTTGTTACCTTCATATTCAAACTCTAAAGTTCCGAAAACATCCGTGCAGATTTTTTGAAACATCTCTTCTACAAATAACATCATCCATTCATAGTCTTTATACGGGACATACAATTCGAGCATTGTAAATTCGGGATTATGGGTTCTATCCATCCCTTCATTTCTAAAATCTTTCGAAATTTCGTAAACGCCGTCGAAACCTCCTACAATCAGCCGCTTTAAATAGAGCTCGTCTGCTATTCTCAGATAAAGATTTGTATCCAGCGTATTATGGTGCGTTATAAAAGGACGTGCAGCCGCACCGCCGTACAGAGGCTGCAGAACAGGAGTTTCTACCTCCAGGTAGCCTTTTGAATCCAGGAAAATTCTTATGGAAGAAATAATTCTGCTTCTTTTTATAAAGACATTTTTAATATGCGGATTAACAATCAGATCAACATAACGCTGCCGGTACCGAAGTTCGATGTCGGAAAACTGATCATGAATAATTTTATTCCCTTTTTCATCGGTCGTTTCTTTCGGAACCGGCAAAGGCCTTAATGATTTGGAAAGAAGAGTCAATGATTTTACATGAACCGATATTTCACCGGTTTTGGTTTTAAAAACAAATCCCTCTACACCGATGATATCTCCTATATCCATCAATTTAAATGCATCATATGCATTACCGATTTCATCCTGCTTAAGGTAAATTTGAATTTTTCCTTTATTATCCTGAATATGTGCAAAGGAAGCTTTCCCCATTCTCCTTAAGGCAATTAATCTCCCGGCAATTTTTACATTCTGATTTTCACCTTCTTTAAATGTCTCTTTTATCCTTTGAGAGTCGGAATCGACTTCAAATGAATAAGCATAAGGCTCTATCCCTTTACGCCTGAGTTCGTTAAGTTCTTCAAACCTTCTTTTTATAAGAACGTTTAAATCTTGTTGAATTTCTTCCAATAATCCTCCAGCAGGTTGTAGTAGCTTTATTTCTTAGATTTTAATTGATAAAATAAGAAAAATGAGGGAATTATGGGATGTAATTAAAGATTGAAAGATTAAAAAGATTAAAAAGATTAAAAAGATTAAAAGATTAAAAGATTTAAGAATTATAAATATTAAGATTTTACCCCTGCAATCATGCTGTCATGCAATCATGCATTCCAATTGGTAATTCGAAATCCTCAGCCATAGGCTGATGAGCCTCTGGCTCAGAAATTCTATTGGTGAAATTCCTTATAATGCTTTTTCAGCAGATCTTCTCCGAAATCATTTTCAAAATCTCTCCAGACGGAATGTATATGATTTGCGTTATTCTGAGTATTGTCGTATTCAATTAAAAACGTGCTGCTCTGAATTCGATAATAATGCGGTTTACCTTTCTCCATTTCCCCAGACCACCCAAAATATAATTCGTTCAAGTCCAATTTATTTAAATCTATAGATTTCTGTTCGGCATGTTCGGAGTGGGAATTATTTATATATTCTTTAACCAAATCAATTAAAATTTTCTGTTGAGCATCATTTAATTTTGAAGCCGGTATTCCTTTTGGACGCAGCGGATCTATTCTTTCATCATTCCCGGTTATAATTTCACTTGGAGCATCTTTTTCAATTAAAGCTTCTTTAAGCTGTTCTTTATTTAATGATTTTACCAATTCACGCGCATAATCTTCTTCATTCTTTAACACTCTTAAGCCTTTACGCTTCCCGGATTTCACTTCCGCGGGATTTGCACCGAAAAACATTGGGGTCGAAATTATTACACTGTCTTTAACAACAGTAAAGTTCAAAGAAAGGTGATGGCCTTCATAACGCCATCCCCATGGTTTTTCATTTCCGGGACTGCCGAAGATCGTTACAAAATATTTGCCGGGATCCCTGTAAGAACCACCGCCGGATAAATCCTGCAGAACTTTTTCAAGAATTATCACCCCTTCCGCTTTTATAATTCCGCTCCGGCTTAAAGAAGATTCTAAAAGATTTTTCAACAACTCTTTTTGACTGCTGCTCAATTCTTTAAGCGGTATCCCTTCTCTGCCGACAGGCACATAATCCCAGTTAAGTCTTTCATCATCTTTAAAATCAAATATTAAACTTTCCAATTGATCTCCGGTGAAGGAATTTATAAAATCAATTGCGGGACCATTCAGTTCATTTTTATTAGTCGGAAAAAGCACATGAGTTTGCTTTTCATCATTAAGGATCAGGAAGAGTCCAGGAAAAATTACAGCCAGCACTAAAATCGGATATAATCTCACACCGTTTTTGATTTTAAATTTTAAAGAATCCATATCACATTATTAAATTTATTAATTATTGATCGCAGATTATCCAAAAGTTCTTAATCTTTCAAGTGTTACAACGGTTGAACGTTTAATTAGAATGATAGTAGACACAGTCGCACGATATGCGGCAATATATTGTGATTGTTTCCATTTTTTTTTGTTCAATCAGGGGATACTTCAAAACAAAAAAATCCTTCATAAATCTTTATCTATGTTAAAGAACTGCCCGAAGTATTTAAATCAGGACGATTATGAAAAGAAAAAGATTGGTTGCAGAAAGGAAAGTAGTCGGGAAAAATAAAAGAATAACAAATTTTGTTACCAGCCTGCGGAAAAGATTTAAGGAGCTGGAGAAAGAAGAAGAAGAATTCAGAATTTTAGCTTTGAAAAAAATTTCTCTTTCATCTAAAAAAACATTTTAGATCGCTAAAAAATAAAAAAGATACAATATCTATTTAAATAACCAGACAATCATACAAAAAGAGAGGTCAATATGAATGAGAACAACAGCTTCCTTCGCTATGTTCCGATTTTTTCGGAATTAGATGAGAAAACACTTGATGAAATTACAAGTCTTGGCGTAAGAAAAACTTTCAGCAAAGACTCGGTAGTTTTATTGGAACATGAAACAGGCTCGGCATTGTTTGTAATTACAAAAGGAAAAGTAAAAGTTACACGTCAGCATGATAATGGAAATGAAGTAATACTTACTATTTTAGGTGAATCTGATTTTTTCGGTGAAATGGCAATCATTGACGGCTTTACAAGATCCGCAAGTGTTATCGCGATGACGGAAGCTGAATTATTTATAATACAGCGCAACGAATTTCTTAATCTTCTTCAAACTCATCCCGAGGTCGCCATTGCACTTCTGCATGAAATAACGCAGAGGCTGCGTACGGCAGATATGAAAATCAAATCCCTCTCGCTGCAGAATGCCGAAGGAAAAGTAGCAACGGTTATTCTTCAGCTTGCAGATGACTTAGGAAAAATTAAACAAGGAATAGTGGAAATAGAGAAGCTCCCTCTTCAGCATGACCTTGCAAATATGGCCGGCACCTCAAGAGAAACAATTTCCAGGACGATTCACCACTTCGCAAAAAAAGGTTTGGTTGAATTGGACGGCTCCAGGTTAAAAATACTTGATTACGAAAAATTCAAAACTCAATTCAGTTAAGATACTAAATCTTATTATATCTCGGATTGAAAGGACAGCAAAACTGCCGTTCTTTTAATTCGAGATATCTTTTTAACTCCACCCTAATCCCGCAGTAAAGATTGAGCGCCATCTATCCCAGATCTCCGAACCGGTTATGAATTATTTTCCCATAGGTTATTAGTTATGATCCATTTTCTTACAAACAAAACAATTGTAATCTAATTCCTTCCTGGAAATTGTCCACCATGTTGATTCCGGTTACATATTTATGCTAAATATTTTTTATTGCTTGAAAAAACATATCAGAACAGGATTTTTTAATTAGTTTTTATTAAAATAATTTTGTTAAAAAGAAAGGAGAAGGAGATGGGAAGAATTGCAATAAATGGATTAGGGCGAATCGGGCGTGCCGCATTCAAGATAATTCTGGAAGAACTTAACCTGGAATTGGCCGCAGTTAATGATCTGATTCCGGCTGAAAATCTTGCCTACCTGCTTAATTATGATACCGTCTACAGGCGTTACAATAAAAAAGTTCAATATGAAGAGAGTACTTTAATTGTTGAGGGGAAAAAGATAAAAGTATTTAATGAAAAAGATCCGTCCAAACTGCCATGGAAAGATCTTGATATTGATATTGTAATAGAATCTACCGGCAAATTTACAAAAAAGGAAGATCTTGAGAAGCATACAAGGGCCGGAGCAAAATATGTTATCCTGTCTGCACCGTCTAACAGCGATGAAATTATAACTGTTGTTCATGGAGTAAACAACTCTCATGAAGATGCTCAAATAATCTCATGTGCAAGCTGCACTACAAATTGTATTGCACCGGTTATGGAAATTATTTCACGCCGCATAGGTATAAAGAAAGCAATAATGACGACCGTCCATGCTTATACTTCTTCTCAGGCAATAGTAGACGGTCCGAATAAAAAAATGAGGAGAGGAAGAGCTGCCGCTGCTAATTTCGTTCCCGCTTCAACAGGTGCCGCACTTGCAACAACAAAAGCTTTACCTGAACTTAAAGGGAAGTTTGACGGTGTGGCAATCCGGGGACCGGTCCCGGTCGGTTCAATTGCAGATATTGTCATTTTAACAGAAAGAGCAACTACAGTTGAGGAAATAAATTCTATTTTTGAGGAAGAAGCAGAAAGCGAAAGATATAAAGGAATACTGGGAGTGACACATGATCCCATTGTTTCTTCAGATATTATTATGGATTCACATGCTTCAATTGTTGATCTTGAACTGACACAGGTTGTTGACGGCGACCTAATAAAAGTAATGAGCTGGTATGATAATGAATGGGGGTATACAAATCAGCTGGTTAGAGAGGCAGTAAGAATTTCGCAGAGCAATATACCGGTCTTTGGAGGGTAGTTTAGTTGAACCAGATAGTATCGTCAACCTTACACGGCGTTGCTTAATCTCTTCAACAGATTCCGGAAAATAATTTTAGTCAGCTTTTTAGGATCTTTTCCGGCCTGCAGCGGAAATATCTGCCAATCCGGTTCACTTGATTCTTTAGATGCATCGACTATAATGCCGGTTCCTTTCTTAGATATAATATCAATTCTGCAGTTATAACCGAATGCAAATAAGCCTGCAGATTTAACCGAAGCAATTTTTTTATCTTTCTCCAGGATATCCGCTGCCGGGAGCTTAAACTTAATTTTATTTTTTTTGTCTTCCGTCTCTTCCGGGTATTTTTTTATTTTATAGCCGGGTAGATCCTTAATCCACTCTTCAAAACTTGTAAATAGTTTATCTATTCTTTCAGATAAATACTTTGCTCTTTTAGCAACCTTAGCTTTATTAATATCGGGAGGAAATAAAAGCTGTGTTGATTTTGTTTTCAGCATAAAAGTTCAGATTAAATTTCTATTATAAAATAGATATTATTTGATTCAAGAAATTTTGTACAACTAATGAGAGAGATTCAAATCACTTCGGATGCCGGATACTGGATACTGGATACTGGATACCGGATACTGGATGCTGGATGCAGGTTGTTTGTGGTTTGTTGTTTGT
>DAISZW010000067.1:0-16554 GCA_036824595.1 Ignavibacteriaceae bacterium | reverse complement strand
CTAATGGGTATAGGAATATTATTCGGTTCTTTAAGTGTATTTCTAACTTTTTTAGGTATGATCGCCGATTTGATTTATAAGAGCGGAGATATAAAAATAGAAAAGCTTTTGAAAGCTAAATAAAGATTCAAGAATCAAAAACATTTTTAGGCTTAATAATGAGTAATTCGATTGATCTATCGGTAATAATTTCAATAACCGACCTTCATTCACATGATAAAATTCCCGATCTCTATTTCAGGTATAAAAAAGGTGTCGAGCAGACAAATTTAAGATATGAGTTTATTTATGTTACCGACAGAGATTCTGTTAAAGTTAATGCTGAACTGAACAACCTATTAAATATTGGAGAAAGTATTAAGATAATCCAGCTTGGAAGATGGTTCGGAGATGCAACCGCTCTTAATGCCGGATTTGAAAATTCTTCAGGTAAAATTATCCTTACACTTGCTCCTTCTCAGCAGATAAATGAAACCGAGATCCCGAAATTAATTGATTCACTTGCGGATTCGGATATGGTCATCTGCCGCAGAACAAAACGGCTTGGCAATATTTTCCACAATGTTCAGGCAAAAATATTTCATTATCTTATTAAATTGGCTCTCGGCATTGCTTATCACGACCTTGGCTGTTATGCACGCGCATTTAAAAGAGATGTATTGTTAAATGTATACATTTATGGAGATCAAAACAGGTTTCTTCCGCTGCTTGCCAACCGCTACGGGTTTAAAGTTAAAGAAATAGATGTTAAGCCGCTGCATGAAGAACTTTCTAAACGGGTTTATTCTTTCGGACATTATACGGAAAGACTGGTAAATTTAATATCAATATTTTTCTTAATAAAATTTACACGGAAACCCCTCAGGTTCTTCGGCTTTCCGGGCATTTTAATTTTCACAGCAGGTCTTGTTCTTGCATTATATTTATTCTGGCTGAGGATGTTCGCGGGTGAAAGTCTTGCCGATAAACCGATGGTACTTGTCAGCATATTGCTGATAGTATTCGGCATTCAACTTTTTGCCATTGGATTAGTTGCAGAGATAATAATTTTTACCCATGCAAAAGACTCCAAAGAATACATTATTGAAGAAATAATTGATGAAAGTAAATCTAAAAGAGAGGATGCAAAGAAAAGTCTTGAAGAACAGATTTAAAAAAAAGAGAGCACAAATTAAAAAAGTCCCTTAACCGGGACTTTTATTCCTAATGAATTAGTTTTTTAATCTTTGGACAATTTGTTTAATTGTCTCGTCACTTTCTTTGAGCTTTTCATTGCTAATAGTATCAAAATTCCTAAATAAACAACCACTCCGATTTCAACGAGTCCCATCCATTCCTCCTTATTTTTCCATACTTTTCCCCATTTTTATGCCATTATTCCTATTTTATTTTTGGTTTTCTTCCTTGCTTTAATGGATTAAGCACGAAATTTTTCCGTAATTTATGTAAAATTTTCTTTCACTTTAGTTTTCATCTTCATCTTTTTGTATTTGACCTGTTATGTTTGATTTACATTGTTGAAATATGATCAAAACCGACGTATTTATTTTAACCGGCGAATGGCTGGACATCAACGGAAAAAACGAACTGAGATTTCTGGGTAAATCCGTCGATTATGGTCCTGTCGAAATAATAGTAGATAATTATAGACCATTTCTCTTTGTACAAAAAGACTCCGCACAAAAAGAATTTGAAAATCTGAAATATTACCTCAGGCGAAACACTGATCTAAAATCATTTAAGGGGGAGAAACTTGATGCAATTTACTTCTTATCTCAAAGAGATCTTAGAATTGCAGATGAGGAATTTCACCGGGCTGATATTTCAACATATGAAGCAGATATTGACCCGGTAAAAAGATTTTTAACCGAGAAAATGATCAATGTGCAGGCTGCCGTCTCCGGCGAGGCTGTTCCAAAAGGAAAGCTGCTTACATTTATAAATCCTGAAATGAAACCCTGCAATATTGCCGCTCCGAATTTTTGTGCTGCCTCAATTGATATTGAAACCGGAAGAAATGGGCTCCTATATTCAATTGCAGTTCATTTTACCGATGGATCAAACGAAGAAAAGATCGTCTTTATGCTGGGCGACATGCAGAAAGATACTCCGGAATATATTCTGTTTTTTCAAGCGGAAAAAGATCTTCTCTCGGCATTCTTTGAATGGATTAAAGAGAAAGATCCCGATATAATTATCGGTTGGAATGTAGTAGGGTTTGATATTTTATTTTTGGAAAAAAAATGCGCCGAATTAAACATTAATTTCGATTTATCCAGAAATGAAAGTAAAGTAATTTTAAGAAAAAGAAAGATCGGCGGCTACTTTGTTTCGATTCCGGGCAGAATTGTAATCGATGGGCCTGCTGCACTCCGCTCGGCTTTCTATTCATTTGATGATTATAAATTAGAGACAGTTGCTCAGGAAATTTTAAGAACGGGAAAATTAATTGCACCTTCAAGGAACAAAGTTTTTGAGATTGAGCGTTTGTTCAAAGAAGACAAAATAAAGCTGGCTGAATACAATATTTATGATGCACAATTAGTTACCGGCATCTTCAAAAAAATTGGGATTATCGATCTTTCCGTAAAACGCGCACAATTATCGGGACTGTTTCTGGATCAGCTTGGATTTATGTCTGCCGCTTTCGATCATTTTTATCTCCCGAGACTGCATAAGAAAGGTTATGCAGCCCCCAATGTAAAGGATCTGGAAACTTTGCAGCATTCAGCCGGAGGACATGTACTGGATCCAAAACCTGGAATTTATGAGAATGTAATATTGCTGGATTTCAAAAGCCTGTATCCTACAATTATTCGCACTTTCAAAATTGATCCTTTATCCAGGCTGTTATCGCATGAAAATCCTCTTCAAACTCCCGATGGCTATACTTTTTCATCAACTAATCATATTCTCCCCGAGTTCATTGCTGAGCTGATGGAAAAACGTGCGGAAGCAAATAAAAGAAAAGATAAACCGCTTTCACAGGCAATAAAAATTTTAATGAACAGTTTTTACGGTGTAATGGGTTCCTATAACTGCCGCTTCTATCATCCCGATCTTCCGTCCGCAATTACAGGAACCGGAAAATGGCTGCTCCTTCAGAGTAAAGAGTTTCTTGAAAGAAACGGATATGAAATAATCTACGGCGATACAGATTCGTTATTCATTAAACTTAAAGAAGAGGAAGGAAAGAATCCGTACGCTGCCGGTGAACAATTAGCTTCGGAATTAAATTTACACCTGAAAGAAAAGCTTGCGGCAATGTTTGGTTTGGAATCTTTTATAGAAATTGAATTTGAAAAGTACTATACAAAATTTATCATCACCATAGCCCGGAAAGGGGAAACCGGAGCAAAAAAAAGATATGCCGGAATGCTGGTCAAAGATGGGAAAGAAATTTTTGAATTTGTAGGTATGGAGTTTGTTCGATCCGATTGGACAAAGCTGGCTAAAGAATTCCAGATGGAATTGTATGAACGGATATTTACAAACCGGGAAGTGAATGAGTGGATACGCGATGTTGTAAGCCGAATTAGAAAAGGCGAATTAAATGATAAATTGATTTACCGGAAAAGACTTAGAAAAAATATGTCGGATTATATTAAAAATGTTCCTCCGCAGGTTAGAGCTGCAAGGATGCTAGCAACCGGTGAAGCTGTTGTGAGGTACATAATTACAAAGAATGGACCTGTTCCCGTAGAGCTCAATCCGCGTAATATCGATTACCAGCATTACATTGATAAGCAGCTGAAGCCAATAACCGATTCTGTTCTTGGTTTGCTGGGGCAGTCTTTCGACTCGATTATTAATTCCGATCAGTTAAGTTTTTTTGATGATATGTAAACGAATAGTCTCCCCGTTTCTAATGTAAAAAATCTTCAATAATCTTAGCGAGCTGTTCAAACTCAATTAAAAAGGCATCATGTCCGTGGATTGAATTTATTTCAGCATATTTCGATCCCGGGATCATTGAAGAAATTTCAATTTGTTCGTTTGCCGGATAAAGGATGTCCGTAGAAATACCGATGTTCAGCGTTCTTGCTTTTATGTTCCCAAGGACCTCGTCAATTCTGCCTCTGCCAAAACATACGTCATGCAGGTCCATAGCATGGGAAATATACAAATAGCTGTTTGCATCAAAACGGTTTACAAGTTTTTCTCCCTGATGAGCAAGATAATTTTCAATTTGGAAACTGTTTTTCCTATCGAAATAATTCAGAGAGGTATCTTTTCTCTCTCTGCCGAATTTGTGCTTAAAAGAGATATCGCTTCTATAGCTGATTATTGCAATTTTCCTGGCAAGACTTAAGCCTTGAACCGGTTGTTCGGAATAATTTCCGTTATTCCATACCGGATCGTTTTTTATAGCATTCCGGGCTGTATCGTTTAAAGCAATACACCAGGTAGAGTGTCTGGCCGCAGTTGCAATAGGAATTATTGTCTCAACAAAATCAGGATACATTACAGCCCATTCCAGCACCTGCATTCCCCCTAATGATCCGCCTGAAATTGTAACCAATTTATTTACGCCGAGCGATTTCAACAGTTCATACTGCACTTTAACCATATCCCTAACGGTAATCAGAGGGAGAGTAAGATTATATTTTTTCCCGGTGGCCGGATTAATACTTGCCGGACCGGTTGAACCGTAGCAGCTTGTAATAAAATTGGAGCATATTACAAAATATTTTTCGGTGTCAAAAACTTTTCCAGGCCCTATCAGCGGATCCCACCAGCCTGGTTTTCCAAGAAACATTTTGTTGTATTTATGCAGAAACTTATTATTTTCAGACCCCTTAATCTCAATATTGTTTAATTCTTCTTCATCAATAATTCCGGCCGCGTGTGCATTTCCGGTAAGGGCATGGCAAATCAGTACGGCATTTGTGCCTTCGCTGTTTAACTTACCATAAGTCTGATATGCCGTATCAACAGGTGAAAGGAAATTCCCTGATTCAAGCAGCAAAGGTTTATTTTTAAAAAGTTCTTTAAACTTTGTTTTTGCCCTGAGTTCTACCGATTCGGTTATTTTTGATTCCATATTTCAATTACTTCTAAAATTTCCGGAATTCTGTAATTAAAGGAGTTTTACTGCCTATACCTGATGAATACAGGCAGTAGGATTCAATGCCGAAATCTTATGGATAAAAAACATTTGATCCTCCTTGAAAATATAATTTGCTTACGCAATAATTAAACAGCAGCAGGAGATTTAACAGCCGCTTTAATGGCTTCATCAAAGTCTTCAATAATGTCATCGATATGCTCGATTCCTACTGAAACTCTAATCATTTCCGGCAGCACACCTGCTTCATGCTGTTCTTTGTCGGAAAGCTGCTGATGTGTTGTAGATGCCGGATGAATTACAAGGGTTTTTGCATCGCCAACATTAGCAAGCAAGCTCGAGAGTTTAACATTATTGATAAATGATTTTCCGGCTTCAATGCCGCCTTTAATTCCGAAAGCCAGCATTGATCCGAATAATCCATGTCTCAGGTATTTTTTTGCATTTGAATGATACGGATGACTTTCCAGTCCTGGGTACAAGACCCATTCAATATCCGGATGGTTATCCAGCCATTTTGCTAAAGCAATTCCGTTTTGCGAATGTCTTTCGATTCTTAATGATAAAGTTTCCAATCCCTGCAGAAAAAGGAATGCATTAAAAGGGCTCAATGCCGGTCCGAGATCTCTCAATCCTTCCACTCTTGCTCTGATTATAAATGCAATATTTCCGAACTGTGAACCTTTTCCGAAAACTTCGTTGAAATTAAGGCCGTGGTATCCTGGAGACGGTTCGGTGAAAATAGGGAAGTTCCCGTTACCCCAATCGAAATTTCCGGAATCAACAACGACTCCTCCGATTGAAGTTCCATGGCCGCCGATCCATTTTGTTGCGGAAGATACAATAATATCCGCTCCGTGTTCCATCGGTCTTGCCAGATACCCAGCCGCTCCGAAGGTATTATCAACAATCAAAGGGATTCCGTGATTATGAGCTATGGCTGCAATAGCTTTTATATCAGGGACATTGAATTTCGGGTTTCCGATTGTTTCTATGAATAACGCTTTGGTTTTTGAATCAATTAATTTTTCAAAATCTTGGGGATTATCTCCATCCACAAATTTTACATTTATGCCCAAACGGGGGAATGTAACTTTAAATTGGTTGTATGTCCCTCCGTACAGAAGACTTGTAGAAACAATATTCTCTCCTGCTTGAGCTATAGTAGATATTGCAATCAATTGAGCAGCCTGACCCGATGAGGTTGCCAGAGCGGCAACTCCGCCTTCCAGGGCGGCAATTCTTTTTTCAAAAACATCGGTTGTAGGATTCATTATTCGTGTATAAATATTCCCGAATTTTTGAAGAGCAAAAAGATCGGCTGCATGCTGCGCATCATTAAAATTGTAAGAAGTAGTCTGGTAGATCGGTACTGCACGCGCATTTGTTGCCGGATCCGGCTGCTGCCCTGCGTGCAGCTGCAGCGTCTCGAATTTATAATTGCGCTGTTTTCCGTTTGTGCTCATATTTTTATCCTTTCATTTATGTTATTAAAAGTTCTTAGTATTACAATTTCTAAACATGGGTAGCTGAATTCCAAACAGTTTAAAACTAAAAAACCTCTTCGGGATTGATTACTCGAAGAGGTTTCTATAAAAACATCTTCTCTCATCTTTCCCATTCCCGGAACCGGGAGGGCAGGAGGTAGCACCATGACCCCCGATTAACGGGGCGGTTGCTAAGGTTTCACAGGGCCTGTTCCCTCAACCTTTCTCGATAAGAGCTTTTTAATTATATAAAGAACTATAAAAATCGGTTTTTAAGATAATATTTTAATTCCCTCATGTCAAGAACTTCATCATTTTTCTTGCACTCGTATTGTCCAAGTCAATTAAGCCGCTGAATTGTTGATTTTTCTTATGTATTTGCTAAAATTTTAAAACTAAATGAATTTAGAAAATGTTAAAACAGATTAATTGGGTAGAAAGAAAATTTGATTTTAATTTCCCTCCGGGAATATTTCCGTCCGTCCTCGAACGATTTAGAGGAACTCCGGCAAGACTGGAAGAGCTTGCAGCAGGTTTATCAAAAGAAATCCTAACAAGAAAAATTAAGGGTAAATGGTCTATCCAGGAACATGCCGGGCATTTGGTTGATATAGAAGAATTAGGTGAACGAAGAATAAGAGATTTTTTGAAAAGGGCCGAAATATTATCTCCTGCCGATATAACTAATCGTGCAACCGATGAGGCAAATTATAATTTAATGGAGATGAAAGAGATATTATTGAAATTCAGGAAAGCAAGAGAGTCACTTGTAAATAAACTTGAAAAACTTAAGGAAACAGAAATCCAGCTCACATCTATCCATCCAAGATTAAAACAGAAGATGAGAATTATTGATTGGATTTATTTTATGTGCGAACACGACGATCATCATTTAACTTCCATAAGAAAAATTTCGGCTTATAAATAATAATTCAAATCTTTTTATAAACTTTTTGGAGGGATTCCTATGACTGTTTTAAAACTAAATGCAAAAGGCGATTCTGTGCGGCTGCTGCAAGAGCTGCTGCATAAGAATGGTTATGATGTTCCCGTGGATGGAACTTTCGGGAAGGCAACTGAGAATGCGGTAAAAGCTTTTCAGCTAAAAAATAATTTAATATCAGACGGCATTGTCGGAACAAAAACATGGACTATCCTGCAGAATCTTTCCGCAGATACTTTTGTATCGATGCAGAACAAATATCTTTCGGAGCAGGATTTAATTGATCTTGCAGCTCAGCTTGGAGTTCCGGCGGCAGCAGTGAAATGTGTTTATGAAGTTGAATCGAGCGGAAGAGGATTCCTTACCGACGGAAGACCGAAAATATTATTTGAGGGGCATATTTTCTGGAAGCAATTAAAAAGTAAAGGAATTGATCCGAAAAATCATGTTCTTGGGAATGAAGATATTTTATTTCCAAAATGGACGAAGGCATTTTATAAAGGAGGCTCCGACGAGTATGAGAGGCTTGGAAAGGCTAAGAAGATAAATGAAGACGCGGCATTAGAGTCCGCTTCCTGGGGAATTTTCCAAATATTGGGTCTCCATTATAAAAAGGTAGGATATAATTCGGTGAAAGATTTCGTTGATGCTCATTATCAATCGGAAAGAAATCATTTAATGGCGTTCGGAAAGTTTATTGAATCGGAAGGTCTTGTAAAGTACCTCAAGAACTGTGACTGGGCCAGGTTCGCTTTCCGTTACAACGGTCCGGGATATGCATCAAATAGATATGACACAAAGCTTGCTGCAGCTTATAAAAAATATTCCGCTGCTTACGCTTAATCTTCTTTAATCTACCTTATATAATTTTGCAGCCTTTTCGGCCGAAGTAACAATTCCTCTGATCAAAGCAGAACTGAATCCGTAATGTTCCATCTGGTTCAGTCCGGAAATTGTGCAGCCTCTCGGGGTTGTTACTTTATCAACTTCTCTTTCAGGATGCGCTTCTGTTTTTCCGTCCAAATCGGAACCTAATAATAAAGCAGCAGCACCCTTTGCTGTTTGAGAGGACATCAATAAAGCTTCTTCGGAATGGAAACCGATTTCAATTCCTCCCTGCGAGGCTGCCCTGATTGCACGCAGGAAAAAAGCAATTCCGCAGGCGCATAGAGCCGTTGCTGGAATCATCAATGCTTCATCTATTATTAAAGTCTTACCAACTGAAGAAAATATTTTCTCTGCAATTTTCAGAGCCTCATTTTCTTTGGTTTCTGCTGATAAACATGTCATCGATTCCTGGATTGCAATAGCGGTATTAGGCATCGCTCTTATTACATTAACTTCTTTACCTAATTGTTCCTTTATAGCTTTTATTGAAGCCCCGGAAACAACGGAAATTATTATATGCCTCTGCGGATCAATTGAAGTACAAATTTCACTTAAGAGTTCATTTAACTGCTGAGGCTGTACACAGACGATTATCAAGTCTGCATTCTTTACTGCCGCTTTATTATCGATAAGGATATTATAACCTTTTCCGGACAGATCTTTTAAAGCCTCTATTCTCCTCCTGGTAATGTAAATATTCTTTGAAGGGAATAGTCTTGAATTAACCAGTCCCCGTGCTATTGAAAGTCCAATATTTCCGCCACCAAGAATTGCTATATTTTTAATTGATTCCATGGTTAACCGCCTCTTTTGATTTTTCTTTTAAAAGTTTATCAAAATAACCTTTACCCTTCATCAATTCTGCGCATAATAAAGCTCCGCCTGCGGCTCCTCTTACAGTATTATGTGAAAGGATTACAAATTTAAAATCAAACAAAGTATCTTTCCGGAGTCTTCCGATTGAAACCGCCATTCCTTTATCCAGGTTCCGGTGAATTCTTGGCTGCGGATATTTCTCTTCTTCGAAATAATAGATCGGACGCAATGGAGCCATCGGTAAATTCATTTTCTGAGGTTCGCCGATAAAGTTTGTCCAGGCTTCAATAATCTCTTTTTCATCGGCTTTCGTTTTAAGTTTTACTTGTATACATTCAAGATGTCCGTCCACAACCGAAACCCTGTTGCATTGAGCACTTATTTTAAAATCAGTGAATTGTATGTAATTATCTTTAAGAGTTCCCAGAATCTTCAGCGGCTCGGTTTCAACTTTATTTTCCTCTCCGCCGATAAAAGGAATAACATTATCGATTGTATCAAGACTTGCGATTCCGGGATAACCTGCACCGGATAAAGCCTGCAGTGTAACAACATTCACAGCTTCCAGTCCGAAAATATCATGTAAAGGTTTTAAAGCAATCGCCAATCCGATTGTAGAGCAGTTTGGATTGGTGACAATACATCCGCCGTTGAAATTTTGTTTTTCAATCAATTTTAAATGGCCGGGATTTATTTCCGGTACAAGGAGAGGTACATTTGAATCCATCCTATGATTTTTAGAATTCGACACAACGATATAACCTGCTTTTGCAAAAGCTTCTTCAACTTCACCTGCAATGCTTGAATCGAGTCCGGAGAACACTATTTTGCAGTCTAAATTCGGTTCACAGTTCTTTACAGTCAGTTCTGCTAAATTCTTAGGCATCTGGGAATTTAAAATCCAGTTTGCGGCATGTTTATATAATTTACCTGCTGATTTTTCCGATGCTGCAAGTTCCTTTACTTCAAACCAGGGGTGATGAATAAGAAGCTCTGCAAACTTCTGTCCTACGCTTCCCGTTGCCCCAAGTATTCCTACAGGGATTTTATTTTTTTCACTCATTGTGTCCTCTTATTTTTATTCTTTCTTTTTTAACTCCTAATTTAAATTAATCAGCCTAAATAATGTGCAATTCTAATGATATCCGCAAAAACTCCCGCTGCAGTCACATCTGGACCTGCACCCGGTCCTTTAACAACGATAGGGCGGTCTTTATAATGCTGAGTGGTAAAAGCAAAAATGTTGTCGCTTTCTGTAAGGAAATAAAACGGATGACTCTTAGGCACTTCTTCCAATGCAATATTTGCCGATCCGTTTTCCAGACGCGCTACATAACGGAGTACATTTCCTTTTTGTTCCGCCTTTCTCCTTAATTCTTCAAATTCGCAGTCATAATTTTTTAATATTTTAAAGAACTCATCGATTGATTTTGTGTTTCTTGCCGGGGAAGGAATTAAATTCTGAACTTTTATGTTTTTCAATTCCATAGGCAGCCCGATCTCCCTGGCAAGAATAAGAAGCTTTCTTGCGACATCAAGTCCATTTAAATCTTCCCTCGGGTCAGGTTCGGTATATCCTTTCTCCTTTGCTTCTTTAATTATTTCACTGAATTTTTTATTCTCGGTAAAAGAATTAAAAATAAAGCTTAATGTGCCTGACAAGACTCCTTCAATTTTATCAACACGGTCGCCGCTGGATACAAGATCTTTTAAGGTTCCGATTATCGGCAGCCCGGCTCCCACATTTGTTTCATATAAAAATCTCACATTATGTTTCCGTGCGGCATCCTTTAAATTCTGGTAAAAACTATAGTCTTTAGAATTCGCTCTTTTATTCGGGGTCACAACCGAGACAGCGGATTTAAGAATATCAGTATAATACATTGCAACTTCTTCGCTGGCCGTGCAGTCGACAAAAATACTGTTGGGGAGATTTAAATTTTTCATACTCCCGATAAACTTATCCAGGTTAGTCTTGCTCCCTTTTTCCTGGAGGATCGGCTTCCACTCATCCGTGTTTACACCGTTGGTATCAAAGAACATTTTTGTGCTGTTGGCAAGTGCAATTACTTTGAAAGAAAGATTATACTCTTCCGACAGATAGTTTTTCTGGTGAGTAATCTGTTTCAGTAGAGTAGAGCCGATTAATCCCGTCCCTACAAGAAATATATTTACTGTTTTCGAAGTAGTAAGGAAAAATGCATCATGCAGGGCATTTAAAGCCTTTTCTTCATCCACTTTCGGAACTACAGCGGAGATGTTCAGTTCGGAAGAACCTTGCGCAATTGCAACCACGTTAATTCCGTTTCTTCCGAGTGCCTGAAAAACTTTCCCCGAAATTCCCGGTGTTTTCCTCATATTTTCACCGACAACGGCAATAATGGAAAGATCTTTTTCAATTAAAATTTCACTGACAAGTTTGTCTTTAATTTCAAACCGTAGCTCGTCCTCGATTGCTTTCTTTGCGTCTTCCGAATATTGAGGCATAACGGCAAAGCAGATTGAGTGTTCGGAAGATGCCTGTGAAATCAGAATAACGCTGACCTTCCTGGCTGCAAGCGCGCCAAAAATTCTTCTGGCAATTCCTGCAACGCCGATCATTCCGCTGCCTTGAATCCTGAGCAGTGCGATATCATCTATCGAAGAAATGCCTTTAATCGAAAAATTCTTGGAGTCTCCTTTCTTGGAGATGATGGTTCCTTCAAAAGAGGGGTTGAATGTATTTTTTATCCGTATCGGAATTTTTTTGTTTAAAGCCGGCTGCATCGTCGGAGGATGAATTACTTTTGCTCCGAAGTGCGATAACTCCATAGCTTCTTCATATGTTAAGCTTTTGATGGAAAAAGCTTTTTTCACTTTTTTCGGATCCGCAGTAAGCACACCATCAACGTCTGTCCAGATCTCGATTTCCTTAGCCTTTAATGCTGCGGCAAAAATTGAAGCTGTATAATCGGACCCGCCTCTTCCCAAAGTAGTAGTTTGCCCTTCCAGTGAAGAAGCAATAAATCCGGTAATTATCTGAAGCTTTTTATGTTTCTCGAAATAGTTTTTAATATTTTCATTGGTCTTATCAAAGATAACCCTGGCGCTGCCGTAAGTCGGATCGGTAATAATTAAATTCCTGGAATCTAAAAATTCCGCTTCAGCATTCCGGTCCTCAAAAACTTTTGCAATAATAAATGTGGAAATTCTTTCTCCGAAGCTCATTATAAAATCGAGAGTGCGGAGCGAAAGTTCTTTTACGAGATATACGCCATGGATTACATCTTCCAATTCATTCAGCGTAAGTTTTACATGAGTAAGTACGCCGCTCTGATTCCTTACGGATATTATTTTTTTTATTATACTTAGATGAATCTCTTCAATTTCTTTTAAAAGTTCTAAATATCTCTGATCTCCCTTTGCAGCCAGTTTGCTTAATGTAATCAGCTTATCGGTTATTCCATGAAATGCTGAGAATACGGCTGCAATTTTCCCGTTTTCTTTTTTTGAATTTTTAATTATCTCAACTACATTATTTATTCTCTCGGGAGTCCCGATTGAAGATCCGCCGAATTTCAGAATTTTCATTTTTCTACCTTTTCATGGCTTTTCGTACCATACTTAGTATCGCAGATTAATAATCTGTGATATGATTAAGTTGGTACGGTTTAAAAGAAAAAACCGGCTTTTTTCTGAAGCCGGTTCTAATATTTTAATTTAAACACATCAAACCAACTTCAGCCTCCGCGTGCGGGCTTCATTGTAGTTGTTGGCAGATATGTTTTTTTAATTTTCATAATTGACAACAAAACTACTACATAAAAATTTATTTGTCAATTAGATTTCACAAATTAAACTCTTTGGCAAGAGCATCAACCGCTTCCTGCTTAAAGTTTTCATCAATTAATGATGAAATTTTTATCTCAGACGTTGTTACAAGCTTTATAGGGATATTTTCGAGCGCTTTGAAAAACCTGAACGCAACTCCAATGCCGGAACGCATCCCGATTCCGACAATCGATAGTTTTATAAATCCCAAATGATACTCAATATTCCATCCTTCAAGCTGGTTCAAAACTTTATGGAGTTCCGTTTCAAGCTGCTCTTTTCTTTCTTCCAGGATTGTAAACGAGATTGTAAGATGCTGCTCATGGTTTATAATTGAAATCATATCGACATTTAATCCTGCTTCGGCAGTTTTTTCAAACAATTTCTTAACTAGAGCATAATCTACTGGCAGCTTGTCAATTATAACCTGTGCTTCATTTGCAATAACACTCATCCCGGTTACTACCGGCTGTTCAATTATTTCATTTTCATCGACCACGTAACTTCCCTCCTCATTGTTAAATGATGAACCGCAGTAAATTTTTATTCCAAACTTTTTTGCTATCTCCACGGACCTGCTGTGGAGGACTTTTGCACCAAGGCTCGCCATCTCGAGCATTTCATCATAGGTAATCTGCTTAATTTTTCTTGCTGCCGGGTAAAGCTTCGGATCAACCGTATAAATACCGGCGACATCGCTGAATATTTCACAGTCAATCCCGAGCGCCGCAGCAAGTGCAACCGCCGATGTATCCGACCCGCCTCTCCCTAATGTTGTCAGCTCTCCATCTTCCGTTATTCCCTGGAAACCGGTTACAGCCAATACATCATGACTGTTCATTAAACTTAATATTTTTTCCTTGTTAAAGTTTTTTATGCGGGCATTGGTGAAGTTTCCTGTTGTAATTATTTCGGCCTGGAAAGCATTCAACGATTTGCTCTTTACGCCTATTTCAGATAATGCTATGGAAAGCAGCGATACCGATACCTGTTCGCCGGTTGTTAAAAGCATATCCATTTCCCTTGGATCGGGATCAGGTGTGATTTCCTTCGCAAGCCTGATTAGATTGTCGGTTGTTTTTCCCATTGCCGATACAACGACAATCACTTTTGATCCCTGCTTTACTTTACCGGCAATTCTGTTTGCCACATTTCTTATTCTTGCGGTATCTGCAACAGAGCTTCCGCCGTATTTTTGTACAACTATGTTCATTTTATTCCGGTAATTCTATAGATTCTTCAATCCATTTTTTATGACATATCTTAATACATTTTTCAACCAATTCTCTATTTATTAAAAGAGAGATTCGAAAAGATGTGGTTGTAATCCCTTTTATATCAATTTTTTCTTTATTTAAAAGATTTATTGTATCAAGAAGAATCGTATTATCCCGGTTCAATCCTTCTCCAATTAAAGAAACTGTCCCGAGCTGAAGATAAAATTCAATTTTTTTTCCAAAAATATTAACTAATTCCTCCTTGATGCTTTCCCACCCGTAAACATTGCTCAGTGAAACTATAAAAGACACTTTCGATTTTTCACTGCTGCCTTCAGCAAAATTCAATTCCTTAATCGGAACTTGTTTGTCTTCAAAAATCTTGGCGAGCCGCTTAAAATTTTGGACTATATCTTTAGATCGAAGAACAACTCTTACAATATCCTTTTCATAAACAACGGCTTTTACTCCTTTTGGAATTTCGGGAGATAAATGTCTTATAATAGTTTCTTTCCCGGGCTGAAAAGTGCTTCTCGCATAAATTGCTATCTGCGCATCTTTTGCAAATTGAACTGCCTGGGCATTAAGCACTTTTGCACCGGCCTGACTCATTTCCTGCATCTGCTGGTATGAAACAACAGGGAGGTGCTTTGCTTCTTTAATCATTGCCGGATCGGAAGTGTAAACGCCGTCTATATCTGAATAGATTTCGCACCTTTCGGCATTTAAGGCTGCAGCAAGTGCAACTGCGGATGTATCCGATCCTCCGCGTCCCAATGTTGTAATATCTCTTTTGTAGCTTACTCCCTGGAATCCCCCGATTACAACTACCTTTCCTTTTTCAATTTCATCCTGTACCCTGAAAGGCCTAACTTCTATTACTCTCGCATCATTATGGCGGTCGTTTGTAATTATTCCTGACTGAGATCCTGTAAGCGAAATTGCATCGATGCCGAGTTCATTTAATGCAATGCATAATACGGCCATGGATACCCTCTCGCCGGTGCTAAGGAGCATGTCCATTTCCCGCCGCGGCGGATTCTTTGAAATCTTATTGGCCATTTCAATAAGCTGGTTTGTAGTTTTTCCCATTGCGGAAACAACTACAACTACATTGTACCCTTGTTTTTTTACAGCGGCAACAATCTCGGCAATCTTCATTATTTTTTCCGCATCCGCTACCGAACTTCCGCCGTATTTCTGTACAATTAAATCCATTTAGAGATCTATAAGTTTCTTAATTCTTTTACTAGCTGGGTTTTACGCTCAGTTTTTTCATCAACCTTTTTCAAAACTTTTGCTGGAACACCCGCAACCACGGTATAATCCTCAACGTCTTTCACAACAATTGAACCTGCCGCCACAACAGCGCCGTTACCTACTTTCACTCCTTCTAGAATTACTGCATTTGCACCCACTAAAACATTATCTCCGATAATTACAGGATCCGCACTTGGTGGTTCTATTACTCCGGCCAAAACTGCACCTGCGCCTATGTGGCAATTTTTTCCCACAATCACTCTGCCTCCGACAACAACATTCATGTCTATCATTGTTTTTTCACCGATTACCGCACCGATGTTTATTACTGCGCCCATCATTATTACGCAGTTGTCTCCAATATCCACCAGATCTCTTATAACGGCTCCCGGTTCTATCCTTGCATTGTATTTTGTTAAATCTGCTAAGGGAACTGCTGAATTTCTCCTGTCAATTTCTATTCTAAAATTACTGATGTTCTCCTTATTTTCATTGTAAAGCTTTTTGAAAATATTATGCTCGCAGAAGAGTATGCCGAATTTTTTTCCCCCGAAAAATTCCAAACCGGAAAAATCTATTTTCTTCAGATCGCCTTTTAAATAAACCTTAACGGGAGTTTTCTTTTCGGCTTTTGCGATGTAATTTATTATTTCATAAGAATCCATTTGTCCAGCTCCTTTTTAAATACAATAGAACACGGACCTGCCTGCCGGCCCGCTCCGACTCGTCGGAGACGAGGCGAGCAGGCAAGTTTGACGGATCAGACAGATTGTAACGAATTAAGTCTCTTTTTATCATTGGTAAAGTATTTTCTTTTGAATTCAGGTTTCTTTCCGAAATTTAATAACAATCCTACTTCAATATCTGTAGCCTTCAAATAATTTAATAATTGAGCTTCAGGTTCTTCACAAATATTTTCAGCAGCTTTTAATTCAAGAATTACCAATCCATTTGCCAATAAATCTGCATAATAATAACCAACCTGCTCACATTAATAATAAACTTTAATGTTTTTTTGTTGTTCTATAGAAATACCATTTTTTTTAATTCAATTCTCATTGCATT
>DAISZW010000066.1:8527-16686 GCA_036824595.1 Ignavibacteriaceae bacterium | reverse complement strand
TGCCCGCTTATAACATAACTCAAAATTTTTCGAATCAGAGAAAAAGAATCTTATATTTTTAAAATAAAAAAATCAGATTTCAAATTTAATTCCCTGTGCAAGAGGCAGCTCGGTTCCGAAATTAATTGTGTTCGTCTGTCTGCGCATATAAAGTTTCCATACATCGGAACCGGATTCTCTGCCGCCGCCGGTTTCTTTTTCTCCGCCGAATGCTCCACCGATTTCGGCGCCTGAAGTCCCGATGTTTACATTTGCAATCCCGCAGTCCGATCCTTCGGAAGATAAAAATAATTCCGCTTCACGAAGACTATTTGTAAAGATGGCTGAAGATAATCCTTGCACTACGTCATTATGAATCGATACTGCGTCTTTAACGTCTCCCTTATATTTTATCAGATAAAGGATCGGGGCAAATGTTTCCTCCTGCACTATCTTGTAATGATTTTCTACTTCTGCAATTGCAGGTTTCACATAACAACCGGATTCATATTCACTGCCGGAAAGAACTTCTCCGCCGAAAATTATCTTTCCCCCATCCTGCTTGATTTTATCTAACGCAGAACAAAAAGTTTTTACAGCGTCTTTGTCAATTAATGGACCGACATGATTCTTTTCATCCAGCGGATTTCCGATTCTTAAACTGCCGTAGGCTTTAAGAAGAGATTCTTTTATTTTATCGTAAATCGATTCGTGTACAATCAATCTCCTTGTCGTTGTGCACCTTTGCCCTGCAGTTCCCACAGCCCCGAAAACTACCGCCGGAACTGCGAGATTTAAATCCGCATCGGGAGTAATTATAATTGCATTATTACCTCCCAATTCAAGTATAGACTTTCCGAATCTTCCGGCAATTATTTCTGCTGCGTGCTTCCCGACTTTAGTTGAGCCGGTAATGGAAATCAGCGGGATTCTTCTATCATTTAGAAGCTTCTCCCCTATCGTTGAACCCTTACCTATAATTAATGAAAAAACTCCTTCGGGAATGTTATTGCTTTTTAAAACTACTGCAATAATGTTTTGGACAGCGATTGCAGACAAAGGAACTTTTGATGAAGGCTTCCAAAGATTCACATTTCCGCAAACCGCCGAGATCATCGCGTTCCATGCCCATACTGCAACCGGGAAATTGAATGCTGTAATTATCCCGACAATTCCCAAAGGATGGTATTGGTCGTACATACGGTGCTGTGCTCTTTCGGACTGCATTGTAAATCCGTATAACTGCCGTGACTGCCCTACCGCAAAATCGCAAATGTCTATCATCTCCTGCACTTCCCCCATACCTTCCTGAAGAGATTTACCCATTTCGAATGATACCAACATTCCAAGATCTTTTTTATACTCCCTCAACCTTAAACCGATCTGCCTGACTATCTCTCCCCTTTTCGGTGCAGGTATTTTTCTCCAATGTTTAAATGCTTCCCGTGCAGCGGCGATAATTTTTTCATAATCATTTTCAGATGCCTGATAAACCGAAGCAATAGTTTCGCCGGTTGCAGGGGATGAAATTTGAAGCTCTCCGCTGTCCGTGATCTTGCACCAGTCAATTCCGCTGCAGGCCCCGAAATTTTTTTCCTGCAGCATGAGTTTACTGAATAATTCTTCTTTTATTCCGGATTTCACTGTGGCTGGCATTTCACACCTTAAATTAATTTCTGAATAATATTGCTTTAAATTTATGCTTTTTTACGGATGAGTAAAAGGAGAGATTCTGGGTACCGTAATGGATACAGGGTACTGGATATAGGATACAGGATAAAATGATTCCAATGGAATATAAAAGAACCAAATAATATCGATTTCGAATTTTAATTATTCCGGCGAGGATTAAGAGGCGGGTCACCGACTCGCCACTACATTAATTATTTTAGTATTATCCAGCATCCGGTAAACAGTATCTGGCATTCGGAATCCTGAATCCCTTGCTCAACTCTCCCCTTCTTCCGCCAATTTACTACTCGATTTTCCTTCCACTTCTTTCCAGATAAGAACGCTATGTGTTTCTCTGAGCAGAATTGATCCTACAATAAAAGTAATACCCGCAACAACTATCGGGTAATACAATCCTGCATAAATATTCCCGGTTTCGGCAACGATTCCTAAGCCGATGACAGGAAGCAGTCCCCCGAAAACTCCGTTGCCGATGTGGTACGGCAAGGATAAAGCAGTGTATCTTATCTTAGCCGGGAATGCTTCAACTAAATAAGCGGCAATGGGACCGTAAACCATTGTAACAAAAATAACCTGTATAAAAACAAGAGCAATCAATTGCCAGGCAATTGGATTTCCTATAAAGTTTCCGAAATCTGAATAATGCAGAACTTCTTTAGCCGGCTGAAGAACTGAATCGGATATGGTCTGCGGAATTAATGAAATTGCACCTGTTACGGGATTTTTTTGCGACAGAACTGTAACAACATTCGATCCGGCAGCAGCCTGCATCATTTTGTAAATTGGGATATAAAAAACTGCAGCAAGCAAACAGCCGGTCATCATAATTCTTTTTCTTCCGAATTTGTCTGAAAGTGAACCAAAGAAAACGAATAACGGCATTCCTAAAAGCAAAGCAATTGCTACGATATAATTTGCTGATGTTGAATTAACTTTTAATACTGTCTGCAGATAAAACAGCGCATAAAATTGCCCGGTATACCAGATTACACCCTGTCCCGCTGTAGCACCGAAGAGAGAAATTAAAACATGCTTCAGATTTTTCCATTTTGTAAAAGCTTCTTTTAAAGGCTTGGAGGAAGTCATGCCGGTGCTTTTAATATAATTGAAAATAGGAGATTCCTTCATCTTAAGTCTTATATAAATTGAAATTCCTACGAGAAAAATTGAAATCAAAAAAGGAACTCTCCATCCCCAGGCAGCAAAGGATTCTGAACTCATAGCATTTTGAACAACGAGAATTACAGCAAGGGAGACGAATAAACCGAGAGTAGCAGTTATCTGTATAAAGCTTGTATAAAATCCTCTTTTGTTATCGGGAACATGTTCAGCAACGTAAACAGCGGCTCCCCCGTATTCCCCGCCCAGTGCCAATCCCTGCAGTATTCTGATTATTAATAATATAACCGGAGCAGCAATGCCGATGATCTTATATGTAGGCAGAAATCCAATTAAGGCCGTTGAACCGCCCATAATCAGCAGAGTAATTAAGAAAGCATACTTTCTGCCAACCTTGTCCCCGATTCTTCCGAAAAAAAGTGCACCGAACGGTCTTACTACAAATCCAACTGCAAATGTAGAAAGATAAGCAGCAAGAGCTAACTGTGTATTTCCTTCCGGATAAAATAAAGGAGAAATAATTGTTGCAAGGCTTCCGAAGATATAGAAATCGTACCATTCAATCATTGTTCCGACTGCAGATGCAGAGATCACTTTCCAGATTTTATAATCCTTGCTGAATTCTTTTCCTGAATTGATTATAGATAAATCTATCGACATATATGTTTCCCTGGTTGATTGATAAAAAGAAAGATTAAGATTTAAAATTCAATAACTTAAATAATTTCCACTAAGTAGAAGGGCTGCTTGTTAGGGAATAGAACCGATCGATGATTTTATAGAAGAATTTACCTTTTAATATAAAAAATTTTTACAAATAAAAAGTTATTCTAAACCTTTTCAACACCTATTGAGATTAAAAAAAATGGAACGGCTTTTGATTAAAATAAATCGTGAAAAAATCGATCACGCACATCATACTATCCTCAATTCTGCCGTTAATTTTCTTTATTAATGTTTTGGTGCCCGTCACTGTTCTTGGCTGCTACACCCGAGGAATGATTGCCGCTGTAATTGCCCTTCTAAGTGCTTTGCTGGCTTTATTTGCTGCACTAAAAGGAGCAATGATAAAATTAAAATCAATTGAGGAAAGCAAAATCTGGGTATTAAGCAGCTTTATTTTAGCTGTACCTGCTGTCTATATTGTTATTATTGCATATTGATGTCTAATCTGAATCTCTCCCGACCAAACATTCCAAAAAAAGAATTGAAGAATATGCTTATATTTATAGATCAAATATGTTTAACGTCGGCAAAATAAATATAGAAAAAGCGGTGCTTCTGGCTCCAATGGAGGATGTAACAGATATTTCATTCCGCTTGATCTGCAGAGAACTGGGTGCGGATGTAGTCTTTACCGAATTTGTTAATTCAGAAGGATTAGTACGATCTTCAGACAGAACCTACCGCAAATTAAAAATTGTAGAAGAAGAACGTCCGGTTGGAATTCAAATTTACGGCGGAAATATTGCATCAATGGTTGGAGCTGCACAAATTGCAGAGGAAGAAGAGCCCGATTTGATCGATATAAATGCCGGCTGCTGGGTGAAAAATGTTATTGGCCTGGGCGCCGGATCTGCATTGCTGAAAGACCCTCCTTATTTGCAGAAGCTGGTTGAAGAAGTGGTTAAATCAGTTTCTCTCCCGATTACCGTAAAAACCAGGCTGGGCTGGGATGAAAACAGTATCTACATTATAGAAGTCGCAAAAAGATTGGAAGATGCTGGTGCAAAAGGTCTAACAATTCACTGCAGAACCAGATCAATGGGACATAAGGGAGATGCGTACTGGAGCTGGATTTCAGCAATTAAATCTGCAGTTAAAATTCCTATAACATTGAACGGAAATGTGCTTACAGCTATCGATGTTAAAAAAGCTTTTGATGAAACCGGCGCAGATGCAGTAATGATTGCACGCGGAGCAATCGGCAATCCATGGATATTTAAAGAAGCAAAGGAAATTTTGTCTGAAGGAGCTGTTTCTTCAGTAATTAATGAAGAAGTAAAAATAAACACCTGCTTAAAGCACCTGAAATATGCTGTCCATGTTAAAGGTGAAAAACGAGGAGTAATTGAACACAGGAAGTTTTATTCCGGCTATTTAAAAGGATTATATAACGCATCGCATGTCAGACAGGTACTAATGAGCAGGAATGAATATGCTTCTGTGGAAGAAGTGCTTCTAAAATACCTGGAAGATTTATTGAACTGCAAGATTGCTGTTTAAACTTGCTCAAATCGCCTTCACGTTAGTCATGCGTAATCATTTATAGTCATTCATTGTCATTTGTGGTCATTGTTATTGATTGCCTTCTGCTCATTGCTTACTGAAGACTACTGACTGTAGACTGAAGACTCCGCCCGCTTTCCTCACTGATTACTGATCACCGATCACCGATTACCACATCAATAGTCATTGGTCATTTGTCATTAGCATTAGTCATTGTCATTTGCAAGAAGATTCTATTTCCATGTGGATGCAATTTTTAATGCCTCTTCAGTTAATTCCAGATTCGAGCTTGCTTTTTTTCCCGAGGGAAGAAAAATTGTATCTTCTAATCCTATCCTGGTATCATAACCTCTTTTGAAAGCTTCTTTTATCAATCCCCAGGCTGTTTCATCAAATCCGTGCAGCAGACGATTCAGGTTAATTTTATATTGATCCAGAATAGCTTCAATCTTTTCCACGGTTGATAGTGCATCGTTTATACTTTGTTCCTGAGGCTCGATTAAAATTCTGACGCATTCATTAACAATTCCCGATTTAACAAATTTCTCTGCAGATTCAGTATCGGTAAGTCCCGCTTCAACTTTGATTTCTCTTTTAATTAATTCTTCTGCAACTTCAATTGAATTCTCTTCTACAATATTGACGGAGGCAAAATCCGGAATTACACGCCAGTTCCTAATGTAATTTATTCGTTTGCTGAAATCAGGCTCTATCCAGTCGCCTGTACTTATTCCTAATTGGATATCTGGAGAAATTTCTCTTAAGCTGCCGACAACTTCCTTAACATCCTTCATTGCCAGGCTTTCTCTTCCCGAATTATCATAAATATGAATATGAAAGATTAAGAATCCTAAATGAAATAATTTTAAGACCTCTTTTTTTATTTCAGCAGGTGTGTTGGGAATGAATTCGCATTCGTTTTTTGGACGAGCACCGTTGAGTGCAATTTTAATCATAGTTTTTCTTTTACATTTTTATTTGAGTTAGGGGCGAATAACAACTTGCTCTTACATTAAATTTACAGTTAATTTATCTTCCATTTTGTTATATTTCAAAAGCTTTTACCATTCATTATTTACATATGATAAAATTTGAAAAAGAAAACGGGATCGCAGTAATAAAGCTTAACCGCCCTGAAAAAAGGAATGCGCTTCATCCAATTCTTATAAACGAATTTAAGGAAAAGCTGAATGAAATTGAACTTGATAAAAATATCAAAGTTTTAATAATAACCGGACAAGGAGACAGCTTTTGTTCCGGTGCTGATCTGGATTATCTGAACCAGCTAAGGAATTTTTCTACGATCGACAATGAAAAAGATATTAAATCTATTGCCGGATTGTTTCTGCATTTGTACCATTTCCCAAAGCCAACCATTGCCGCTGTAAATGGACCTGCTATAGCCGGGGGCTGCGGATTGGCAACCGTCTGCGATTTTATTGTTGCTGATGAGCTCAATGCTAAATTCGGATACACCGAGGTTAAAATTGGATTTATTCCAGCGGTAGTTTCAATCTTTCTTATTAAAAAAATAGGTGAAGGTAAAACCAAACATTTAATGCTGACCGGCGAATTAATTGATAGCTGGAAAGCATATGAAATGGGATTAGCTAATTACTTATCAAAAAAGCCATTAGAGGAATCTTTTAATCTTGCAAATAGGTTGTTGGAAAATTCAGACATAAGCATGGAAATGACAAAAAAGATGATAACTGCAATCTCTTTACTAAATGTAGATGAAGCCGTAAACTACTGCATCGAACTTAATGTCATCAGCCGTTCGTCGGAAGATTTCCTAAAAGGTTTGATGCAATTCCTAAATAAAAAATAACCTAAGGAGGAGTTAAAGAAAGAATGCATGAAGACCTAAAAAAATATATCAGGAGTGTAAAGGATTTTCCTAAAAAAGGGATCGTTTTCCGGGATATTACAACATTGCTTAAAGATCCGCATGCATTAAGGATAACACTGCAGCAGTTATACGAACAAGCTGATGATTTGAAGATTACAAAGGTATGCGGAATAGAATCCCGCGGATTTATGTTCGGTGCAATGCTGGCGGAAAGATTAAATGTCGGTTTTGTGCCGATTAGAAAGCCCGGAAAGCTTCCAAGCAAGACAGAAAAGGAAGTTTACGAACTTGAATATGGAACCGATGCAGTTGAAATCCATACGGATTCAATATCTGAGGGTGACAGAGTTCTGCTGCATGATGATCTTCTTGCAACCGGGGGAACTTCACGGGCAGCAGCTAATTTGATCGAAAAACTGGGCGGAAAAGTCGTGCAAATTTCTTTTATTATTGAGCTGGGTTTTCTTAACGGAAGGGAAAAGTTAAAGAATTATAACATAAGCACTTTAATCACTTACGACTCTGAATGATTTGATTCTATAACTCTCCAGTTTTTAGGGGAGATAACGACTACAAACTCCCCTTTTATAATTCTCTCGTTAAACGATGTGAGTATATCTTTTGGAAATCCTCTCCAGGTTTCCTCAAACTTTTTTGTTATTTCACGGCAGACCACAATAAACCTGTCCGGCATAAAAGTGTTCAGTTCATTAATAAGCTTTTCAATTCTATAAGTCGATTCATACAAAACCAAAGTCCTTTTTTCTTCCGATAATTCTTTAAGGAGCTTTTGTCTCCCCTTTTTTTGCGGAAGAAAACCTTCGAATATAAAAGAATCAGCCGGGAGTCCGCTTATTGATAAAGCAGCAATTAATGCTGCCGGTCCGGGAATTGGAATAACAGTGATTTTATTTTTTATTGCTGCCGAAATCAATCTTACACCCGGATCAGAAATTCCCGGAGTTCCCGCATCAGAAATGAGAGCACAATTTTCTCCATTCCGGATTCTTTCAAGAACTTTATTGATTTTCTTACCTTCCCTTTCATTTACAGCATTGACCGAAATAAGCTCTTTATTCAGCTCAATACTGTTAAGAAGGAAAGAAGCTACACGGGTATCCTCGCATACAATGAAATCGCATGACTTTAGAGTTTCGATTGCTCTAAGAGTGATATCCTTCAGATTTCCGATGGGAGTTGAAACTATGTATAGTGATCCGGACATTTTGTTTTTGCTTGCCTTAATCGTAATCCTAATCTTAATCTGAATGAAAGATAAAGAGAAAGA
>DAISZW010000066.1:1628-8427 GCA_036824595.1 Ignavibacteriaceae bacterium | reverse complement strand
CATGGAGCCGCAAACCAGCAAGTAGTTTAAATATTTAATTTAAATTTACCGTATCAAAGATAGTACTTTCCTGATTATAGTCAATCCCTTATCTATTTCCTCCTTCGATACATTTAAAGGCGGCCTGAATCTTATAGAATGATCACCGCATCCCAGTATCATTAGCTTTTCTTCGAAACATTTCTTCTTGAATTCTTCTCTAATTTCCGGAGAAGGCAGATCAAATGAACACATCAATCCCAGGCCGCGGGAATTAGTAACAAATGCCGGAAATTCAGCCTGAATTCCGTGAAGTTTTTCAAGTAAATAATCTCCGACTTCCTTTGCATTTTTAACAAGATTTTCTTCATAAATTATCTTTAAAATATGTTTGGATCTTACCATATCCGTAAGATCCGATCCCCAGGTTGAGTTTATGCGTCCGGGTTTACGGAAGCAGTGTTCTTCCACATCATCAATCCTATTATTCACCATTACTCCGCACACATGAGCTTTTTTACCGAATGCAATTATGTCCGGATTTACGTAATATTCGCTCGCCCAGAATTTCCCGGTTAATCCAAAACCTGATTGAATCTCATCAAACATTAAAAGAATTTCATTCTCATCGGCAATTTCCCGAAGCTTCAAAAAAAATTCTTTCCTGAAAAAATTATCTCCTCCTTCGCCCTGTACAGGTTCTAAAATAATTACTGCGATATCATCCGGGTTATTCTTAATTGCCGCATAAATTTCATTTACGGCCTGCTGTTCAGCCTTTTTAATATTTTCAAGATTATCTTCAAGAGGAAAAACTATTTTCGGATTAGTTATTCTCGGCCAGTCAAATTTCGGAAAATATTTTACTTTGTTGGGATCGGTATTCGTCAGGGACATAGTATAGCCGCTTCTGCCATGGAAAGCCTGTCTGAAATGAATTACCTGCTGCCCTTTTTCTGCTTTATACCCTTTTTTAAAATTCTTCCGAACTTTCCAGTCGAATGCTATTTTAAGTCCGTTCTCAACCGCAAGGGTACCGCCTGAAATAAAAAATAAATATTTCATGTAGTCCGGTTTTGCAACGGTAGAAAACATCTCAACGAACTCAGCCATCGGGACAGTAAATATATCGGAGTTTGAGGGCTTATTGAGAGCCGCTGTAAGCATCTCTTCTTTAACTTCAGGAGAAGTAATTTTAGGATGATTCATACCTAGTGCAGACGATGCAAAGAAGGAGAAGAAATCCAGGTATGCATTCCCTGTTTTTTGATCTATTAAATAAGTTCCGCAACTTTTTTTCAAATCTAAAACTATATCGAATCCATCGGCGAGCATATATTTGTTAAGAACTTCATGCACTTTATCAGGCAGAATTGTTCCGTTTTGTGCGGGTTTATTTAAATTAAATATTAATAGGTTGTTTTTCATCTTAATCTCCAAGTGATATCTTAAGAAAATCTATTATGAGGGAACAAAAAGCGAGCCTTGCGAAAGGCTGGGTAAGGAGATTAAAATACGTCTTCGAAGCTGGAAACGAAGTAGCTTCTCAGAGTTTTAAGGCCTGTATATTCAAAAAATGTGGTAATAAAAAGCATAATAATAATACTATTTAATGGCAAATTTACTTAATCGGATGCCATTTCGCAATAGGAAATGATTTATGTCTAATTTGAGGTTTTTTAAGTCTTTTTTACGGGCTTTGGAAGATTAATATCCTGCTAGTTCCGATCATTACTCTATTTCCGGGCGAACCAAAATTTATATACTGAGAAAAAGAAATACTTACTTTTTAAAGATAAAATCGATACCAGAATGAATATGAAACTCAAATAGATTGTCAACATAAAGTTTTACAAAGTTCTTTTTTTATTTTAATCCTTGCATGAAGATTATAAATTCAATAATATTGAAAAGAAATTCGTGTTTGATTTCGCCTACTCTGCTTATTTGATTCCACTATGTGGAATCCATCTTTTTAATAAAGAGGGAAAAGAAATGTATGAAAATGCAGATCTTTGTGGTAAACTAATTGAAATCTCACCTGATGCAATTTGCGTTTTTAATCCCCGTGGAGAGATTATCTTTTCAAATTATCAAACTGCCGTTTTATATGGTTCCGAAAATATAGAAGGGATCATCGGAAAGAATATCAGTGATTTTTTAGCTCCCGCCGATCAACTTCGTGCCGTTAATGATATAGCAAGAATTTTGAAAGGTGAAAAAATAGAGAAAAAAGAATATTGTTTTATTAAAAAAGACGGCAGTCAGTTAATTGGCGAAGTAAATGCATCATTAATTGAAAATATCGAAGGTGTATCTCCGGATATTCTTGTAGTTGTCAGGTACATTGCCACGCATAAGCAATTTGAAGATCTTCAGACTGTAAGCTCCTATAACCGGAAGCTGATTGAAGCCAGCCTCGATCCATTGGTTACAATTGGTCCCGATGGGAAGATTACCGATGTTAATGCCGCCACCGAATCAATAACCGGCCGCAGCCGTGAGGACCTAATCGGAACAGATTTCTCCGATTATTTCACTGAACCGGTTGAGGCGCGTAAAGGATACCAGCAGGTTTTTGAAAAGGGTTTGGTACGTGATTATCCTTTGCAGATTTGCCACAAAAATGGACATATTACACCTGTCCTATACAATGCCTCGGTTTATCGTGATGCTCTCGGAAACATTGCCGGTGTCTTCGCTGCAGCACGGGACATTACCGATCTTAAAAAAGCTGAAGAAAATCTGCATCTGGCTAGTGCTTATAACCGAAGACTGATTGAAACCAGCCTCGATCCACTGGTTACAATCGGTCCAGAAGGAAATATTACCGACGTTAACGCTGCTACCGAAGCAGTTACCGGTTACAACCGTGAAGAGCTTATCGGTAAGGATTTCTCCGACTATTTTACTGAACCGAACAAAGCCCGTGAAGGATACAAGCAGGTTTTTGAAAAGGGTTTCGTTCGCGATTACCTTCTAGAGATTTGCCACCGGAATGGACACATTACACCAGTTCTGTACAATGCCTCCGTCTACCATGATCATTTTGGAAAGGTCATTGGTGTCTTTGCCGCAGCACGTGATATAACCAAACGCAGACAAGCTGAAATTGAGCTCAAAAAATACCGTGATCACCTAGAAGAATTAGTTTCTGAAAGAACAAAAGCGCTTCAATCGGAAATTGCCGAGCGTAAGAAAGTTGAAGAAGCTCTGCATAAAAGTGAAAAAGAACTAAAACTAATTATGGATTCCACACCTGCATTAATTTCCTACATCGATTTAGATTACCATTACCGCCGTGTTAATAACAATTATGAAGAATGGTTTGGACTTAAAACAGAAAATATTTTAGGCCATGATTCAAGGGAAGTTATTGGAGAAAAAGAGTTTCATAAAGTTAAAGAAAGTTTTAAAAAAGCATTTAGCGGTAAGAAAATTACTTACGAAGACGAAATAGCTCCCCCAAATGGGATTCCTCGCTGGGTGCAGATAACTTATACTCCTGACTTCGACAGAACAGGACAAGTTCAAGGTATTGTAGTTCATGCGGTGGATATAAGCGACCGTAAAAAAGCAGAAGAGAGGACTCAGGAGCATGTGGCAGACCTTGAATTTCTATCGAAAGCCGGACTTCATTTTCTAAAAATGGATTTCGACAAGGAAATTATTTCCTATGTTGGAAAAGAGCTTAATAAGCTTATTCCCGACGCCATTATTATTATGAATTCATTTGATGCTATAAATAACTCTACTGTACTTCAATCAATTTTTGGTTTGAAAGAAGAAATTAGTAAAGTTGAAAAAATTTTAGGACAGAGCCCTATCGGACTGGCTTTTAAAGTCTCGGATAAATATCACCGGATAATGATTGGAGGAGGGCTTCAAAAAGTACCCGGCGGTCTTTACGGTCTTACATTTGAACAGATACCGTTAAATCTCTGCCGGCAGCTGGAAAAGCAGTTGAACCTAAAAAATATCTATACAATGCCTTTTGCTTTATCCGGTGACATGCTGGGAAGCGCTGCAATTCTGACTCGAAAAACAGAACCGATCCCGGAAGCAAAATTTATTGAAGCATTCATAGGAATGGCTGCAGTAGCTATCGGACGTGCACGCGCCGAAGAGAAAATATTAAGAGAAAAAGAGTATTCAGAAAAACTTATAAATAATCTGCCGGGTATTTTTTATGCTCTAGATTCTAATACGAATATGCTTCAAATAAATGACAGGTTTTCCCAGCTTTCAGGGTATTCTGCCAAAGAGATAAAAAAAATGAAATGGCCGGTCTTTATCACCAAAGAAGAAAGAAAACAGGCTGAAGAGAAAATAAAAGAGATTTTTAAGAAAGGAGAATCTTATTTAGAAGCGAATCTTTTATGCAAAGATGGAAGAACTATTCCTCATTATTTCACCTGTTCGCGCATTATAAAAGATGGGAAACCTATTATAATAGGCATGGGTATTAACGTTACCGAAAAAAAGCAGTGGGAAGAAAAAATTAAAGAATCATTAAAAGAAAAAGAGATGCTGCTGAAGGAAGTGCACCACCGGGTAAAAAATAATCTGCAGATGATTTCCAGCATTCTTAATCTTCAATCTACTTCTATTCGTAATAAAAAAGCTCTTGAAGCTTTTCAGGAAAGTCAAAACCGTATAAGATCTATAGCTTTAATTCACGAAAAATTATACCAAACAAAGTATCTATCAAATGTAAATATAAAAGAATACGTCAGTGAAATTTCTTCAAAATTGTTTTCTTCATACTACACTGTCATGAAAGACATCAAGTTAAAATTAAATTCTGAAGAATTATATCTTGAAGTCGATAAGTGCATAGCAATTGGGTTAATCCTGAACGAACTAATTTCTAATTCTTTAAAACATGCCTTTACCGGAAAAATAAAGGGAGAAATTAAAATAAGTCTATACAAAGAAAATAAAGATAAACTTATCCTCATTGTTGCAGATAATGGGAAGGGATTGCCGAAAGATCTGGATTATAAAAACACCGAAACATTAGGCTTACAATTAATTTATTCATTAGTTGATCAGCACAACGGCTCAATAGTAGTTGACAACACTAAGGGAGTTTCATTTAAAATTTCTCTTACGGTTTGAACGGATTCAATGTATTTTTCAGGTTCATGAACCAGCGAGAATATTTCTTAAAAATCACCGTCAGATAATCCGCTGACTCAAATTAAAAGACTATACGGAATATTTAACAAGAGATATTTAAGAATTCGAAATTTCAATAATGTTGGGCAGACATTCCAATCCGTGAAATAATATAAAAAAAATTCCCCAGGTAGCTTCACTTAAAGTGTTCGGAATAACTAGATGAGTTAATCGAAATTATACGATAGATTAACTATTTTTGGATAGCAGCAAAAATGCGGAACTTGTGAAACAGTTAATTGCTTCTTAAAAAGTGATATGCTATCTTAAAATGTTTATTTAGCCAACCTAATATCTTCTTTTACCTGCTTTGGGTAATGCTCAGATTAGATGCAACAGACATCGCCAATGATGTAAAAAATCTTTCAGCATTACATAAAATACCTCAATACAGCTAGACGCAGTATTGACAGCATAATAAGGCTTTTAAGCATTACGTAAAAATTTGTTCATTCTACTTAAATAAACAAAGGAGGATTGACAAATGACTTCTTTATGGTCCATTCTATATCTGGCTCATATTCTTGGACTCGTGCTTGGTGTCGGCGCTGCAACTGTGAAAGTTATATTGCTGATCAAGGCCAGCTCCAATCATGAATTTGTGCCAATCTATATAAAGGCTGCTTAGCCTGTTACACAGCTGATTGTATTGGGCATGATCCTTCTTACTCTCTCCGGAATCGTCTGGCTTTTAGACGGATATCTTATTACATCGGAGCTTATTGTTAAACTTATTTTAGTCGCATCGATATGGGTGCTGGGCCCGGTAATTGATAATGCCGTGGAACCTAAATTCCGGAAGCTTGCACCAGCAAACCTCCCCGCTTCCTCCGAATTTATCCCGGTTCAGAAAAAATTTCTGGCTTTGGAAATAACTGCCACGGCAATTTTCTATGTTATTATAGTGTATTGGATTTTGAAGTGAAGTAAATAATTTTTATTTAACTAATTCACTTGTTCATAACCATTTTTATACTTACCTTCTTTCATGAAAAGAGGTGCGTATATAATGGACAAACAAAAAACTGTACTTATTGCTGAACCCGATTTTATTGTCGCTTCGGAAATAAAAGTATATCTCGAATCGTTGGATTATAAAATTCATCCAATTTTATCTGAAGGTCAAGACCTAGTAGATATGGTAGAATTATTGGATCCCTCTCTTATAATTACTGATATAACTCTTTTCGGCCAATTAGATGGCATCGAAGCAATAGCGCGGTTAGAACAAAGATTCAATATACCATATATCTTCATAGTTGCTTTTGACGACTACAGCCGGGTGATTGAATCTTATTACTTAAATCCGGTCTGCCTTTTAACAAAACCAATTAGGTTTAACGAATTGGTTGCAAGTATTGCAAAAGCAGAGCAGTATCTAGAATTGATTCCTGCTGAACATTATCTTTAATCGGGTAAAAAACTCTTAAGTCAAATTACTCCCATCAAAATTAAGCCAGCTACTTTCTATTGCGGTATTTCATCTTTTTAGGTTCAATCTCTATTCCGATATATTACATTGAAATTATTTTAATCTAATCCCAACTCAAAATCCGACTGGTGAAACACGCAGCAGATAAAATAAAAAGCAATAATATTAAAATTCACCCTAGATGACTCAACAGAATAGATGGGACGT
>DAISZW010000066.1:0-1528 GCA_036824595.1 Ignavibacteriaceae bacterium | reverse complement strand
AAAAGCAATAATATTAAAATTCACCCTAGATGACTCAACAGAATAGATGGGACGTTGATGAAAATTATTTTTAGATATAACCAGAAAATCAACCTTAAATCCATCCATGCGTTAACTTTTTGAAGTAAATAAATCTTCATGTTCATGAATAATATTAAATCTGAAATGAAAATGTTATAATAATGTTATACAATACATAACAAGAATGTTTATGTTTAGGCAAATTAATTTGCTTATATAAGTTGAAAAAAATATTTCTTTATCATTTTTTAATATTCTTGTCAGCCGGACTTGCCGTAGATTTTAGTTTCGGTCAGTGTTCAGATGCAGGAGTCTGCCGGGTTAGTAACATTGGAAATGAAAAAAGGGGAAATAAATTCAGCATATCTTTTTCATATAACAATGGTTACAGCGGGAAAGAAGATGACGTAATCTTCCATACTTTCCAGTTAAATACGCAATACAAATTTTTCACAACCAGTTCTTTTAATATATTGGCTCCCTACAACATGCAATCCGGACCTGGGGGAAACGTAAATGGTATAGGTGATTTAATTATAATCTGGGATCAGGAATTATTTTCAGCATCATCCGCTTTGCTAATGGCTTCAATCGGAATGAAGCTCGCTACCGGTAATGAGAACAAAGAGCCGGCTCTTCCGCAGCATTACCAGCCTGGTTTAGGTTCCAATGATTTAATTCTTACACTTAATTTTAATTTTGATAAATTCGGGCTTGGTGCAGGTTATCAATCAGCGGGAGGCAGAAATGATAAGGAAGGGATTAAATTAAAACGCAGTGATAACCTTTTATTAAAAGTTTCCTATCATATTCCTTTTGATTATCTTCAGATCAGCCCTCAATTCTTATTCATCAAACCTCTTTCCAAATCAACTATTTTAGATTTGAATTCTTCCGTTGAAAAATTTATTGATGTTGATAAAAGCGATCAAGCACAGCTTAATCTATTTACTGAAATTCAATATTATTTAAATGAAAATTATGCTGTTTATTCCGAGCTGGCACTCCCTTTATTAAAAAGGGATTTTAATATTGACGGATTAAAGCGTTCTTATACTGCTTCTCTAGGTATAAGGTTTATATTTTAAAGGGAAAGATTGAGCTGAAGGGGATGAAAATGCCGAATGATGAATATGTATGAAATTAATTAGTCTTAGCTGGACGATTAATTACTTCTATATCACATCTCTTGAAACATAATCTTTATTAATTTCCTAACCAGTCTACGAAACTTTCGGGTAAGAAAAGTTTTAACAATTTTATGCCAAGCCTGATTTGACATTAAAGGCTAACTATAAGGGATAGTTTTCAATTATCCATTTTCTTCTGAAAGATAAAGTTTATCTTTCGGTTGCCGTTGAACATTATGAAGATGCAAGAAAATTAACTGAACTCATATTATCAAAATTGAAAGATATCTGATTTAATTTGATATTATGCTTTCATTATTTCTATAATGCTTAAGATGGAAAGATACTTTTGAAGAAAATAATTATATTAACAAAAC
>DAISZW010000225.1:0-4903 GCA_036824595.1 Ignavibacteriaceae bacterium | reverse complement strand
GGTGTAAGAGAAGGTAAAGGTGTTTTCGGCTCTCTGCTGGTGGAGGGAAGCAAGTATGATACCTTAATCTCAACTGCTGTAAGAAATTTTTCATTGACTGCTAATGATACAAGACTAGCAGCTTCCAGACTGGCTGAGAATATGGAAGCGTTGAAGCATAACTGGCTTTTCAAAAGTTATTTTGAGGACAGGGGCTATTGGAATAAAGCCGAATATGAAGACGAACTCGATTCTAAACTGGAAGAATTAAACGGCAAAATAAAAATTCTGGATGAAAGAATTGAAGCACTTAAACTGCTTCAGGATAGAACAGTGGGAAGCAAGTCAGATTAATTCCATTTAATTAATCGGCTTAAGTTCCTTTCACCAATGTAAATTTCTCATCTTAAATTTTTACACTCTGAATACTCCCTAAGTAAATACTACCAAAATTTTCAACCCTTTAGAAGTATATATTTTATTAAATTAATCATTCTAAGTTAAAATTCTATTTGAATAATGATTAATAAGAATCATAAAGAAAAGAAAATAATTGTTAAAGGAGCGAGGGAGCATAACCTTAAAAATCTGAATTTAGAAATTCCGCGCAATAAGCTTGTTGTTTTCACCGGTGTAAGCGGGAGCGGAAAATCCTCTCTTGTATTTGATACAATTTATGCAGAAGGGCAGCGCAGGTATGTTGAAAGTCTTTCTTCTTATGCGCGGCAGTTCCTTGAGCGGATGAATAAACCGGATGTAGATTTTATCCAGGGTATAAGTCCTGCCGTTGCAATAGAACAGAAGACAGGCGCAAGAAACCCCCGTTCAACTGTAGGAACAACTACGGAGATCTATGATTATCTCCGCCTGCTCTTTGCAAGAATCGGTAAAACAATCTGCTTCCAGTGCGGGAAAGAGGTAAAGAAAGCAACTACCGGTACTGTTTCTGACTGGCTCGAGGAACAGCCGGAACAATCCAAATTTTATCTGGCATTTCCGCTTCATGTCCATGAAGGTACAACCATAAAACAGGAAATTAATCTTTTAAAGAAAAGAGGATTCTTCCGGATTTATTCCGGCAAAGATCTCATAGATTTAAATGAAAGGGATATCCTTCCAAAGAAGAAAGAACAGGTGCGGGTAGTAGTTGACCGGTTTAAAGTACAAAAAGGCCATGTTAGGGAAAGACTCGGAGATGCAATAGAAGTTACTTTTAAGGAAGGTGAAAATAGGTTAGTTCTGATTAATGCCGATACGGGTGGTGAAAAAGAATTTAATAAATTTTATGAATGCTGCGGCATAAGGTATGAAGAACCTGAACCCCGCTTCTTTTCTTTCAATAATCCTTTCGGCGCCTGTCCCGTTTGTCAGGGATTCAGCAAGACAATCGGGATTGATATGAACCTTGTAGTTCCTGATCCGAACCTTACAATATCGGAGGGTGCAATCGCTCCTTTCCGTTCACCCAAGTACAGTGTTCATTTACGGGATCTGATCCGTGATGCACGGCAGTATAAAATACCGCTTAATGTTCCCTGGAAAGAACTTTCTGAGGAACACGTTTCCCTAATACAAAAAGGTTTTGGCGATTTTATCGGGATTGACGGTTTCTTCGAGAAGCTCGAAGAGAAAACTTATAAAATGCATATCAGGATTTTACTAAGCAGGTACAGAGGTTATGCAGTATGCCGTGCATGTAAAGGCTCACGGCTCAGGAGAGAAGCTCTTCAGGTAAAGATAGAAAGTAAATCAATTTATGATATTGTAAAAATCCCCATTGAAGAATCACTTGTATTTTTTAATAATCTAAAACTTTCAGAGTTTGATCTTCTGGTTGCTGAAAGAGTTCTTAAAGAGATAATAAAAAGATTAACGTTTTTAAATAATGTCGGGATTGGTTATTTAACATTGGACAGGTTAAGCAGCACTCTTTCGGGAGGAGAGACTCAAAGAATTAATTTGGCTACTTCGCTCGGTTCTTCTTTAGTCGGAACTCTTTATGTACTCGACGAGCCCAGCATCGGTCTTCATCCTCGCGATAACGGAAGGCTGATCGGTTTGCTTAAAAACCTGAGAGATATTGGAAATACTGTTTTGGTTGTTGAACATGATCCCGACATGATGAAAGAAGCGGACATAATTATAGACATGGGACCAAAAGCCGGTCTCGGAGGCGGTGAAATTGTAGCGCATGGTACGTTCAATGACATTATAGAGGCGAAAGATTCATTGACGGGCCGCTATCTATCGGGGAAATTAAAAATCCCTGTTCCTCAAAAAAGAAACAAGAAACAAACTAAATCAATCAACATACTAGGGGCTGAAGAGAATAATCTAAAAAGAATTAATATAGAAATTCCTCTAAATAAATTCGTTGTAATTACCGGTGTCAGCGGATCTGGAAAAAGTACCCTGGTGCATGACTGCCTGTACGGCGGCCTCTCAAAATATTTCGGCATTGCTCCTCCGAAAATCGGGAAGTTCAGCGAGATAAAAGGGAAAGAATTTATTGATGCAGTTGAGATAGTTGACCAGTCTCCGATTGGCAAGTCTCCGCGCTCCAATCCGGTCAGCTACATTAAAGCATACGAAATCATAAGGGAATTATTTGCTTCCACTCATCAGGCAAGAGCACGGGGGTATAAACCGGGGTATTTTTCTTTTAACGTTCCCGGGGGAAGATGCGAGACCTGTCAGGGCGACGGCTTCATTAAAGTTGAAATGCAGTTCCTTGCCGATCTTTATCTTGAATGCGAAGACTGCAAGGGCACTAGGTTTAAAAAAGAGTTAAGAGAAATAACTTACCGCGGCAAAAGCCTGATTGATGTTTTAGATATGACTGTGGATGAAGCTGCTTTATTTTTTGCAGGCAACGAAAAACTTGTTAAGCATCTTCAGATACTCTCCGAAGTCGGTTTGGGTTATATAAAACTTGGACAGCCTTCAAATACACTTTCCGGGGGAGAAGCTCAAAGAATCAAGCTCGCATCACATCTTACTGCGCAGCGTGAAAAGAAACATACTTTGTTCATTTTCGATGAACCTACTACAGGGCTGCACTATGATGATATCTCAAAACTTTTAAATTGCTTTAAACTTCTTATCGATAGAGGCAACTCAATAGTTATCATTGAACATAATATGGAAATAATTAAATGTGCAGACCACATTATTGATCTGGGTCCGGATGCGGGGGAAAGAGGGGGCGAAATTATCGCCTCAGGCACACCGGAAGAAGTTGCAGCCAATGAAAATTCATGGACGGGAAAGTATTTAAAAAATTACCTCGATTAAACTCAAGCTTCGATAAATATTCTCATCATAAACATATTTTATGGATAATTTTTATTCTGATCCTAAAAAAAGATTTTCATCAAGAGTAGATAATTATATTAAATACCGCCCCGGTTATCCTTCCGAAATAATAAGCTTTCTTAAAGCTGAATTAAGTATTGATCAAGACAAATTTTTTGCCGACATAGGATCAGGAACGGGAATTTTTACAGAGCTTTTGTTAAAAAATAATTATTCAGTTTATGCCGTAGAACCGAATGATGAAATGAGACAGGCTGCCGAAAAAAAACTGAATTCTTATTCAAATTTTATCAGCATTAAAGGTTCTGCCGAAAAAACCGGAATTGATTCAGCATCCGTTGATGTAATAACCGCTGCTCAGGCATTCCATTGGTTTGAAATCAAAAAAGCTAAAGAAGAATTTAAGAGAATCTTAAAACCAGGGGGATGGATAATTCTGCTGTGGAATGCAAGATTAAATGATGCTTCATCTTTTATGACGGCATATGAAAACTTTTTGCTGCAGAATTCTGTAGATTATACTCAAGTTGCTCATACTAATATTGACCAAAATAAACTTAAATTTTTTTTCTCATCAGAATATAATGTAAAAGACTTCCCGAATAACCAGGTATTTGATTACGAAAGTCTTCAGGGTAGAGTTCTTTCTTCTTCTTACATGCCGGATGAAGTTGACAGCACTTATGATTCAATGCTCAATGCTTTGCAGAATATATTTAAAAAGTATAATAAAAATGGTTTTGTAGAATTCATCTATAAAACTGAATTATATTTTGGAAAACTTTAAATAAATAGTACATTCATATTATCTTTGTATCTGAAAGTTCATCTCCTAAGAATAAATTATTTCATTTGAATTATCGGTGAGGATTTTATGGAAAACAGCATCGATGTAGAACGGCAAGCGGTTCAGCAAAAGATCAAAGAATCCCTGCAAAAAGTTAATATGCATGTTATGAAGCTGCGAAGCGCAAATTTCCGTTTGATTACAATCAGCCTTATTGCCAGCGCATTAGCAACTTTGCTTGCAGGATTAACTGCTGCACTGGGACCTTTAGCAGGGCAGGGCCCGCCTGCATGGAAAATAACATGCGGAGCCGTTGCAGGATTTACAGCCCTTGCCGGCTTAATGACAGGGCTTCATCAAAAATTTTCAATTTCCGAACGGCTCGCAAAATCATTTTCCTGTGCAGGAAGATTGAATTCTTTAGATCTCGCTCTTTCTGTTTCTAAAAAAGATCCTGGAGTAGTTGCGAAGGAATATGAAGAACTGATCAGTAACTATCCCGATCTGCTTTTATAAAATTCCGTTTAATTCAACCGATTATTTTCAAATGGATATTTCCAATTAATTCCGGAGAGAAGAAATGAAAATTCTTGCCATAGAAAAAGAGATTCCGGGAATCAAAGATGAGGATTACGCTCCCTACCTGAAAGCAGAAGCTGCTAAAGTATGGGAACTTTTTCAAAACGGTATAATCAGGGAATTCTATTTTACTAACGATGAAGCTCATTTTGCCGTTTTGATTCTCGAATGCTCAGGTGCGCTTGAAGCAGAGAAGATTCTTAACTCTCTTCCTTTAGTGGAGCATAAGCTGATTTCATTTGA
>DAISZW010000065.1:14703-16773 GCA_036824595.1 Ignavibacteriaceae bacterium | reverse complement strand
ATAATTCTGAACGGCTCAACTCCAAAGTTGAGCATATCTTTTTCCTTTGTCTGGATTGATCTTTCGATGACCATAAGAGCTTCATCTTTTAGAAACTTATTTTTCATCAGTTTTTTACTTACTTCATAAATATCATCTTTAAAAAAAGGAGGATCGGCAAGAATCAGATCATATTTTTCGTGAGGATTTATTTCTGAAAATTTTACGGCCTCCATTTTAAATATTCTGCACCTTTCGGTAACCCCAAGAGTATTAATATTATCCTGGAGATTTCTATAAATTGAAAAACTTCTTTCCACAAAATGAGCTTCGGCAGCGCCGCGGCTTATACATTCCAATCCGAGAGCACCCGAACCGGAATACAAATCCAAAACTTTTATCATTTCAAAATCAATTTTATTGGAAAGCAAGTTGAATAGTGTTTCCCGCACGCGGTCGGTCATCGGACGTATGTCCTTCGATTTGGGAACATTAATTAATCTTCGTTTCAAATCCCCCGATATAATCCTCATTTTCATTTTAAATTAACAGCGTGAAGTGTAATTTGATTCTAGCCAATTCTATACGCGATACCGGCGGCAGGGGAAAAAGAATTATTCTTTTCCAGGAAAAATTTATTGTTTAACAGATGTGAAACAGGCCGGACTTTTTCAAAAGGATTGAAGCGGATTAAATCAACATTTAATAATTCGCCAAGTGCTGCTGCAAACGAACCGGAAATATCCTCACCGGTTATGAATGCCGCATTAATTAAACCCTTCTCAATTTTTATAATTTTATTTGAATCAATTTCATCCATTATTAAAGAAGCAATTTCGGCAGCATCACTGTAAGCAATTACATTATGATAAACCAGCTTCCCTTTTACTGAGAATATAATCGAAAAATAATTATAATTGAGATAAATGCTCAGTACAATTCCTTTGTCAACAAGATTATTAGTTACGGACAAAGCTTTTTCCGATGTAATATGAATATGGTCTACAAATTTGAGCTTCAGTTTATTCTGATTGCAGAAATCATTTAAGATGCGTAGGTATTTTCGCGGAACTGCGAACACCAATGCAGTATCGGCATTGTTTAAAATATTTTTTTCTATTTCGTGGTACTGAATAACCAGATCGCTGGCGGGGATATGAGGATAGAGTATGGATAGTTCCCATTTATATTCATCCAGCAAATCTTGATGGAGAAGTGTATTATCATACGGCACCTGCATCGTTAGGAAGGACTCGAACGGAAGTGAGAAAGAAACTTTACTGCTTTTCAGCGGTCTTTTTAGAATGAGTTCATTGAAAGCATTTTGTATTAATGAAATAATTTTTGTTTCCTTATCATTCTGGAGATTTATTTTTTCATTAAAGTAAACCTCATCTACGTTCTCCAATACATAGTTATTATCTTTAAAATTAACCTCCACAACCTGAAGTTTGGAGTTTGTAATCGAGAATCCCGCATGATTCTCGCCCGAAGGAACGGATTTCCAAAATTCTGCCATTTTTTACTCTTTGGTTTTTACTGAATCAGATTGTTTAGCAAATATGATATAATTTTTAATTTTTGAGAGCTTAGATGAGCCTATTCCATTTATGTTTAATAAATCCTGCAGACTTTTAATTGCCCCGTGGGTCTTCCTGTACTCAATTATTTTTAAAGCTGTTTTTTCACCGATACCGGGTAGCGTAATCAGCTCATTTACTCCCGCTTCATTAATATTAATGCTTTTTTCAGCGGATAATTTAAAACCTCTTCTTTCATTGAAATTCCCTTTGTTAAAATCCAAAACTTCCTGTTCAGAGTCAACAATTACGACAGTATTTCCTTTGTAGGATTTGCCGGAATCCTGTTTCCCCATCAAGGCAAACAGGCTGTCTTCCTGTGTATAATCAAATTCCTGGTATTGAGTGATTTTCTCTGAGAGGAAAAGATATTTAGATCCTAAACCTATTGTAAGAATGACGAGAAGAAACAGTATAACTTTTACTTCAGTTTCGGTGAGTGAAAGTTTTTTCGAGATTTCTTTGATCATTTATTGCAGGCCCCGATACGATTTTTAATACTCCCCGATAA
>DAISZW010000065.1:2039-14603 GCA_036824595.1 Ignavibacteriaceae bacterium | reverse complement strand
GGGACATCGACTACAACACCTTCACCATTGCAGTTGCTGCATGTTGTAATATTCACAAACTGTCCGAATACTGAGCGCGAGACGGATTTAACTTCTCCGGAACCCTGGCATACGGGACATGTTTTTGTTGATGTGCCTGCTTCTGCACCGCTTCCGCCGCATTGATCGCATTTAATTTGTTTTTTGACTTTAACTTTTTTAGCCGCACCTGCTGCGATCTCCTCCAACGTCAGCTTGAGAGTAATACGGAGATCTGAACCCGGAGTACCTGCAGATCGTCTTCTGGTTCTTGTTCTCTGCGAACCGCCGAAAAAATCATCAAAGATTGAAGAACCGCCGAAAATATCGGAGAAGTGCGAAAAGATATCGTTAACATCTGTAAAGCCGGGACTGTAGCCGCCCTTTATTCCTTCGTGCCCGAAGCGGTCATACCTGGCTTTTTTTTCATCGTCGTTCAGCACATCGTAAGCTTCGGCAGCTTCTTTGAATTTTTCTTCAGCTTCTTTGTTGTTAGGATTTCTGTCAGGATGATACTGCATAGCAAGCTTACGGTAAGCTTTCCTGAGTTCCTCTTTGGTAGCGTTCCTGTTTACACCTAATATTTCGTAATAATCCCTTTTCGACGCCATATCAATAATTTTATTCTGCTAGTTTATTGATTGTTCTGTGATAAATCTGTCTGTCCGCTGTTTCCCTGGTCATCTTCTTCACTAACAACGACCTTTGCATGACGTATTACTTTATCTTTGTATTGATAACCTGTTTGAATTTCCTCTAGAACGGTATGAGGTGCAGTTTCTCCCCGCGGAATCTTCCTCATCATCATCGCCTCATGGTATTGAACATCAAACGGCTTGCCGACAGATTCAATTTTTTTCACTCCCTGCTGGTTGAGAATCTTCATGAGATTATCATAAATTAATTTTATCCCGTTTTTGACAGCTTCAGTATCTTTATAATTTTCAAGATGAAGCAGCGATCTCTCGAAATCATCAATAATAGGGAGGAGTTTTATAAGAATGGACTCGCCTGAATATTTGATAAGATTAAGCTGGTCGTTTTCGCTTCTTCTTTTATAGTTCTCAAAATCGGCAGCTTTACGGAGAAATGCATCCTTGTAAGTTTCTACATCCTTTTGAAGCTGCTCAACTTTCTGCCGGAGCATCTCCTTTTCATCAATTGTCTGCTCTGCCTGCTGTTTATCAGTTTCATCTGAGCCGGAAGAATTTTCTCCCTCAGATGATTCTTCTATTTTTCTGTTTTTAATTTCCTCATCATCATGCTTCTTATGATCATGTTTATCTTTATTTTTCATTAAAAAATTTCTCCTTAATCTGAATTATCAGTGTTTAAAAAAATCTTATACTTTAATTTTTCAGAAATTCCGTTAAGACTTTTGATACATAATCTACGATTGCAACAATTTTAGAGTATTCCATTCTCTTGGGTCCGATTACGCCTAAAGTTCCGGAAACATCTCCAAGAGTATATTCTTTTGAAATAAAACTGTATTCTTCAAGTCTCCGGGAATTATTTTCGCTTCCTATTGAGATAAAAACCTGGTCAGGATTTTCTTTTCCCTTTTCCAAAATATGAATAATTATATCTTTGTCTTCAATCAGTTCAATAATGCTTTGAAACCTTTCGGGATCTTCAAACTCAGGCTGTTTGATTATATTTTTCGCGCCCGCTAAGAAGATATTTTCATTGCTTCTTGAATCCCTAAATATTTTATCAGTTGAATCTAAAAATATCCTTATTATCGCTTTGTGATCAGCCGAAATGTCTTTGAATCTTTCCTTAAAACTCCTGCGGATTTCCTGAAGAGTTAGTCCGCTTAATCTTTCATTAAGCAAAGTTTCAACAGATTCAATATGCGATGTTTTAATTTCAGAATCTATTTCAAGAGCGATCGTTTTTATTAATCCTGATTTTATACTCAAAACGACTAGGACCCGGCTGGATGAAAGATTTACTAATTGAAGTTTTTCCAGGATTCCGGAATCAATTTTCGGATAAGTGACGCATGCAATCTGTTTTGTAATATTGCTTAATAAATTTGAGGTAATCCGGAGCAGTTCATCGGTTTCTATTGAATTAATTTCGATGCTGCGGTTTATATATCCTATATCGGATTTAGCAATTTTTTGAAGGTCCATTAAGGAATCTACATAATATCTGTATCCTTTATCGGTCGGTATTCTGCCTGCCGATGTATGGGGATGGTCTATAAATCCGGAATCTTCCAGATCGGACATAATATTTCTTACGGTAGCCGGAGATACCCCCAAATCATATCTTTTTGTAATATTTCTTGATCCTACTGGGGATGCAGTTAAAATAAACTGCTGAATGATATACCGTAAGATGTTTCTTTCGCGTTCTTTTAGCTCGTTTGCCATAATAAACTGTCGTAAGGATTTTGTACAAATATATTAAATTTTCTGAAAATTTTTAGTCCAATAAGGATTTAAAGAAATGTGAGAATTCAATAAAAAACCCGGCTTCCCCTAAAGAAAAGCCGGGCTGCATTCGATAAGATGAGAGAACGAATTTTATTTCATTAATACCATTTTCTTTGTTTCCCTGAAAGATTGCAATCCGTCTAAGGAAGTAGCTTCAAGAGAATAGAAATATATACCTGAGGATAATCCTACATTTACAGAGTTAGTATTAAATTCTGCATCATAAATTCCTGCAGGCTGGGTATTATTAACCAGAACTTTTACCACTTCGCCGGCAATATTATAAATGCTAATCTTAACATTGCTGTCGAAAGGCAAAGTATATTTAATCGTGGTCGAAGGATTAAACGGATTGGGATAATTTTGAGAAAGTGAATAATTCTTTGGGCTTCCGATGAAATCTACGCCTATTTCGTTCGAATATTCAGAAGTTCCGTCAAAATCCACTTGTTTTAGTCTGTAATAAATCTTACCGGTATGGTTTAATCCGGAAAGCTTATCATTATAGGAATATTCGTTAGCCTGGACAGTTGTTCCTTTACCATTAATGAAATCCAATGTTTGCCAGCTGTTCCCGATTTTTCTTTGAACTTCAAATCCCTTGTTATTAGTTTCGGTGGCAGTTTTCCAGATCAATACCGCAGATGTTTGATTAACCGAGACATTGAAACTTGTAAGCTCAACCGGGACGGTCCCTTCGAGGGCTAAAATTGATTTTGTAAGTACATCTACGGCAAATTGTGTATTATGCATTCCGCGGCTTCCATCGTAAGCAATGAGCTGATAATTCCAATATGCTTTCTTTTCGTTGATATTATCATTAGCCTTAATAAGATTCCAATCAATTGAATCTACACCAACCGGGGGAAGCTGAATTCTTAATAATCTAATTAAACCGTCAATTTCTTCCTGAACACTTTCCTTAGTGCCATTACCGTCAAAATCCCAAATTGCTTCAAAATCTTCAAAGCTTGTTTTAGGACCATGGCATCCGGTGCATGAATTTGTATGATCATATCCCGTTTCAGGATTGTGCATTCTGAATGAATGTCCACCCACTTTATCTCTATCAGGAGTACCGTTTTCGGTGGTAGCAGCCATGTGGCAATTAACGCATGCATCCTGAAGAGCGTATTTATGGTTGCCGCTTGTATAAGAGCTGCCGAATTCTGCAGCATTCTGGCCAAGAAGGACATCACCTTGAGTTGAATGATGCGGTCCCCAATGACTTGAAATAGTACCTTGAAGAGTAACTTCATTATTCGATCTAGCCTTATGACAATTCATACATACTTTCCCAAGACCGCCTTCATTATAGGTGTATCCGTTACCTAAAGTATCGGAACCGGCAGGTACAGGTCGTAGTGAAGCTGTTTCGTTGTTTCCATGCGGATCGTGGCAGGTTGCACATGTAATTGCAATATGATCTGCTTCTATTAAATTCGCTGAGTTAAAAACTTCGCCTTTAGTGAAAGCAACATATCCCTGTGCATCATGACATCTTGAACAGTTGCTGCTTATGCTGTTGTTTGTTGTGGTACGTTTGAAAGAAGAGGACCATATAGCTTCTGAGTGTAATGAATTTTCATACTCAGAATATTTGTTGTGTCTCCAGGGTTCATCATGACATTGAGCACAAACACCGTCTCTAAGACTTATCTGAATTTTATTAGGATTAGCTCCGAATGTATGCTCTCCTCCGGGGCCATGGCAGCTTTCGCATCCAATAGTAGCAAGATTAACTAAACCGGGGAATTGAGTTTGTAAAGTATCCCATTTCCCTGAGTTGGAAGGAGCAGAATAACTCCAGCCTAATTGAGCAGCGACATCATCGAAGCCGCCGTTCGATGCCTCAACATTGTGATCGTAACCTGTTGTATGGCATTTCATACAGCTTGTGCTGTAATGATCACTGGTTTCAACCTGCTGATTAAAAACATTTGCATGGCCGGAGACTTCCCATCTCTCAAAAATATTAACGAATTTTTCGGTATTCTGGTGGCATGTCATGCAGTTTGGATAGTGTGTAGTCACTCCGCCGAAATTTCCAACGCCGACATAATTAGCAGAATAAATGGTCTTGGTGGTATCATCAGTACCCCCGGCAGTCGTAATACTCAAATGAACTTCATAAGTACCCTTAACATCAGGTTTAAACTGTACCCAGGTGGAATTTATTACTTCGATATCTGCAGTCGAACCTGAAGGCTTTGATGTTATGGTGAAGACAGCATTGGTAATTGTATCGGAATCTGCAATATTTTTGGCAGATAAATAAACATAAGTTCCGTTTGGAACTATATCCAACCCGGAAGAAACCGAGTTAGCGGTGGTGAATTCCGGAGAAGATAAATCGTGAGGCGTTACATGTTCTGTAACAATTTTTGCCTTTTGAGCAAAAGAAATGCTGCAGATACATAAAAGCCATGTTAATACTTGTATAGATTTTTTCATACATCAGGCCTGTTATTTAATTATTAAATACGTTTGCTAGTAAATGAATCATTCGGAGGTTTTTCACAAAAAATAAGCCATTGGCTTTTTCATTCTCTGCCTTTAATATTCAAAAATTTAGTTGGTATTTATAAATATAGATTCTGTTTTCTTATAAATAGAAAAGAATCAATTTCATTTTTGAGAGTATTTTAATGAAGTGTTGGGAATTTAAGCATTAGCGGTCTTTACACTTAAAACGGAATTTGAAAAGAAAATTTTAGGATGGCATAAGATTTCAGAAAAAGCCAGGTGATTTTTTCTCATACACAATCTTCTTTTTATCTTATTTCTTGGCTAAATTTTGAAGAGAAATTCAGTTTGAAAATACTCTATTCTTTTAAATTTAGGAGATAGTTTGAAAACTACTTATAAATCAGCGGGTGTAAATATTCAGGCCGGGGATGAAACTGTGCGCCGTATAAAATCTTATGCTAAATCTACTTTTAATAAAAGTGTTCTTGCAGATATAGGGTTGTTCGGGTCTTTTTATGAATTGAAGTTAAAGGATTATAAAAAACCGGTTTTGGTTTCAAGCGTAGACGGAGTCGGGACCAAACTTAAAATAGCCTTCGCTCTTGATAAACATGACACTGTAGGACAGGATTTGGTAAATCATTGTGTAAACGATATTGCTGTATGCGGTGCAAAACCGCTTTACTTTTTAGATTATCTTGCATTCGGAAAGTTGGACCCTGATATAGCCGAAAAAATTATTCATGGTTTTTCAAAAGCATGCAGAGAAAATAATTGCGCCTTGGTCGGCGGGGAGACTGCAGAAATGCCGGGCATCTATTCGGAAAATGAATATGACATGTCGGGTACCATAGTTGGTATTGTTGATAAATCTAAAATTATTAATGGAAGCAGAATTAAAAAAGGCGATTTTCTTATCGGTTTCTCTTCAAACGGACTTCATACCAACGGATACTCTTTAGCAAGAAAAGTACTTTTTGAAAAGTTCAACCTTGATGCTAAAATAAACGGGCTGGAATTAAGTTTAGGGGAAGAACTTTTAAGAATTCACAAATCATATTTACCTTTAATTAATCAGCTCAATGCAAATGTGAAAATAAAAGGATTCTCGCATATAACCGGAGGCGGGATTATCGGGAATACGAAAAGAATTTTACCGCAGGGGCTGAGGCTGAAAATTAATTGGGAAGCATGGGAAATGCCTGTAATTTTTAAAGTTATCCAGAATGCAGGAAATATTTCTAACGATGAAATGCAAAATGTTTTTAATCTGGGAATCGGATTAACCGCGGTTGTTTCGAAAAAAGATCAAAAAGCTGTTTTTGAAGTCAGCAATAAAATGGGTGAAGGAGCTTATACAATCGGTGAAGTAGTTTGAGGGACAAATAATCCAATTATTTATCTTTTCAATTTTTTTTTTGAATTCTTATCGAATGGGAAAAAAATACTTAAACATATCTTATCTCATTATTCTATTTTTTTCAGGCTGCGATAAAGGAATTTCACCTGAAGAACAGACAGGATTCAGCGGAGCAATAACTTTTTTAGGAGAATGGCCCGATAGTGTTGCCCGGACTCACCTCGTTGTTTTTAAGGATCCGCTTAACTCAATTAATGATTTCAATGCATTCAATTTAAGATATGTGAGTCTTGAAATTCCTTACGGGACAAGAACTTATCAGTATAATTCTGCCGATTCCGCTTATGTACCTATAAACGCCGGCGTTTATTCGTATGTAGCAGTTGCGCAGTCAAAAACACCTGCTTTATCACTTGAAAGAAAAGATTGGGTGGTTGTAGGATTATACTATGCAGGAAACGATATAACAAAACCGGGTGTACTTGTAATTCCGGAAAACACAATGGTGAGAAATATAAATATCATTGTAGATTTTAACAATCCTCCGCCTCAACCGCCGGGAGGGGATTAATATCAGGAGTTTATGAGATTTTTATTCTTATCAATAATTATTTTCCCAATCCTCTCTTTTGCTCAAAGCTTTTCAGTAAACGGAGTAGTTACCGATACTGAAGGAAATCCTTTATCGAGCGCAAATGTCTACCTGGAAGGTGGTAAAAAAGGTTCTGCAGCGGACCAAAACGGATTTTATGAAATTAAAAATGTTCCGCCGGGAAGTTATATTTTAACATTTTCAATCATCGGCTACAAAAGCAAAAAAATAAATATCATAATTGAAAATAAGGATTTGGAGCTGAGTGTTTCATTGGAAATGGCTCCTATTCAATCGGATCAGGTAATTGTGACTGCAGGAAAATACGAGCAGAAAATCTCTGAGCTTCCCGTAAGTGCTGATGTGATCCCCGCTTCTGAATTAAGCGAAAAAAATGTTATTAATCTTAAAGAAGTTCTGCGCTATACTCCCGGAATAAACATGGTTGAAGATCAAATTAGTATCAGGGGTTCAAGCGGATACAGCAGGGGAGCAGGCACAAGGGTTTTAACAGCAATCGACGGAATCCCTTTTTATACCGGGGATACAGGGGAAATTATCTGGGAGGCAGTCCCCGCAACTCAAATTGAAAGAGTTGAAATCATTAAGGGAGCTGCAAGCTCGCTTTACGGATCTACCGCAATCGGCGGAGTAATAAATATTATTACCAAAGATATACCGGAAGAGCCAAAGACCTATATAAGAACTTTAATTGGTTTGTGGGATAAGCCTTCACACAGACAGTGGGATTGGTCGGATGAATATAGAACTTTTTCGGGATTAACATTAGGTCAATCCTTCCGCTTAGAAAATTTCGGCGTCTCTTTTTCTTTTACACATTTAAATGATATGAATTATAAACAAAGCGGATTCTTTAACCGTTACATCGGGTTTTTGAAGAGCGAATATAAATTTTCAGACGCATCCTCAATAATATTATTTGCCAATTCAATGAACCATAGAGCGGGCAATTTTCTTTACTGGAAAGATTCAAGAAATGCACTTATCCCCCCGGATGCCGACCAGGGGCAGACCACCAAGGCAAATAGATTAATGCTCGGATTATTATACAAACTTGTTGCAGCAGACAATGTTCTTATAAATGTTAGATCCAGCTTTTACAGAACGCACTGGCTTGATGAGACATCATCGCACAATTCATCGACTTCGCGCTTATACAGAACCGAACTGCAGATGAATCTGTCTTTATCAAACAATATCATGCTTGTCTCAGGAATTGAAGGTGTGTATTCGAATGTTCGTTCAAATATTTTTGGCAATCCGGATGCTAAAGTATTTGGATTATATACACAGGCCGATTTTAAATTTGATTTTCCTTTCACTGCTTCTGTCGGCTTCAGGTACGATTACAGCAAACTTTTTTCTATTAATAGTTTCAGTGATTTTTCCCCGAAAGCAGGATTAAATTATAGCTTATCAAATAATCTAGTATTAAGATCATCTTTTGGAACAGGGTTCAGGGCTCCTTCACTTGCGGAAACATTTACTTCTACAACTGCCAGCGGAATTACAGTAAAGCCTAATCCTTTATTAAAGCCTGAGAAAAGTATATCTGCTGAAATCGGTTTTAATTATCGGCTAAATGAAAATGTTAATCTCGATGCCGCTTTATTTAATAACGAATTTTATGATTTTATCGAAGCATCAATAGATCCGGCAGACAGACTGGTTTTTTTCAATAATGTCACTAGAGCAAGAATCCAGGGCTACGAGTTAAATTCAAAAATAAATTTCTTCCAGGGGAATTTAAATTTTTCTTCAGGCTATACTTATTTGTGGAGCCGTGATCTTCAGAAAGAAAAAGCACTCAAATACCGGCCCAGACATCTATTTTATATTTCAGGAAATTATACTTTTAATAATTTTGAAGCAGGTGCAGATTTCAGGTATTGGAGCAGAGTGGAGGAAATAGATGATGAACTGGCAAGCTTTATCCGCGATGGAGAAAAACGGGTTGAAGTTTATGTGCTTGATTTACGGGGAGGTTATAATTTTCTGTCTCTTGGTTTACCTCTGCGCATCTCTCTTAATGCCGATAATATCTTAAATTACAATTATGTTGAATTAGTAGGGAATATCGCGCCGATCAGGAACTATTCCGTTAGTCTGGAACTGCTGCTGTAGTAATTACTCCGGTTCTCTTTAAGAAATGAAAGACTTTTCTTATTTCCGAAATTCTTAATGTAAAAATTAGAAATGCTCCATAAATTATCCTTAGTAATTCTGTTTTTTTTCACCTCGTCAAATATTCATTCCCAATCAGCCGGTTCTATTCATGCAAAAATAAGTAATCTGCTTACGGATGAATTTTTTAATTCGACATCAATAGCTGTTGATGTTTATAATCTGACGAAGAGTGAAATTATTTACCAAAGAAATCAAAAAAAGCTTCTTCATCCTGCGTCCAACATGAAAATTTTAACTTCTGCTGCGGCGCTTTTATTTTTAGGAATGGATTATAAATTTCAAACCTCACTCTATTATACCGGAGAATTTTTGGACAAAACCTTATACGGAGATCTATATATTGTTGGAGGTTTTGATCCTGATTTTACAAGTAATGAACTCGATTCTCTGGCATCAATCATTTCTTCCTTAGGGATAGATGAAATAACCGGAAGCATAACCGGTGATATCACTGCAAAAGATTCTTTGTTTTGGGGAAAAGGCTGGATGTGGGATGACGATCCTTCCTCCGATGCTCCATATTTATCCGCCCTCAACATCAATGATAATTCAATTAAAGTTTTTGTTAAAGGAAACAATCCGGGTGATCCTGCAGAAATAATTCTTAAGCCGTTTACAGGTTACGTAGATGTTATAAACAATTGCATAACAATACCACCGTATGAAAAAGATTCACTTCTTATAGAAAGGGACTGGATAAACAGAAAAAATACTTTGTTGATTAATGGTACTGTCAGCAAAACCTTGAAGCCTGATACAGTTTCGATCCAACAATCTTTAAACCTTTTCGAGCCCGAGAAATATTTCTTGACTCTATTTAAAGAAACTCTTGATAAAAAAGATATATCGGGGAAAAAAGAGATTTCTCTCGGCAGAAAGCCCAATAATGCGGTTCACCTATTTACTTTTGAAAGAGGGATCGATTCAGTAATAATAAATATGAATAAAAACAGCGATAACCTAAGTGCGGAAATGTTATTGTATTCCATGGCTGTTCAAGATTCCAGGAAACCTGCGGCTGCAGAGCAGGGATTAATACTTATTGACAGCCTGATAGAATTAACAGGATTAAATCCTGATGATTATAGTTTTGCGGATGGGTCCGGAGTTTCTAGATATAATTTGGTTTCAGCAGAATTACTGCTGAATGTTCTAAAATTTATGTACTACCATCCCAATCTCTTTGATTTATTTTACAATTCATTGCCTATAGCAGGAATAGACGGCACATTGAAATACAGAATGATTGGTACGGCAGCCGAAAACAATCTTCATGGTAAAACAGGAGCGCTTAGCGGGGTTAGCGCTCTTTCCGGTTATTTAAATTCAGCTGCCGGAGATTTAGTTGCATTTTCTATTCTTGTTCAGAATTATACCGGGACATCTGCTAGGGCACAATTATATATTGATGAAATTTGCCGAATTTTATCCGAAGAATAATGAAATAAAGATTTTGAAATGAAAATTGATTTGGCGATTATTTATGATGAACGCTGTTTGCTTCACAAGGCTTCTTTTTCACATCCGGAAAATCCAAGCAGAGTTATATCAATTGTCGATCACTTAAAAAAACATTCTATATGGGAAGAAGTAAAAATCTATCAGCCCGAAGAAGCATCGGAGGAAATTATTCTGCTTGCACACACAAAAAATTATTATAATTTTGTAAAGAATGCAATCGAATCAGGAATAGAAATGCTGGATCCGGATACTTATGCTGTTCAGGATTCCTGGCTTGCAGCGCATCTGGCTGCAGGAAGCGCCAAAATGGGAGTAGACCTGGTAATGAACAAATCCAGTAATTTTATTTTTTCGTTGATGCGGCCTCCCGGCCATCATGCCGAATCGGGTGAGGCAATGGGTTTTTGTATTTTTAACAATGCAGCCGTTGCTGCGCTATATGCGGCAACAAAATACAAAATTGAAAGAATCGCAATTATTGATTGGGACGTTCACCACGGCAACGGAACTCAGGAAATCTTTTATGATTCTTCTAAAGTTTATTTTATAAGCCTGCATCAATTCCCTTTATATCCCGGAACAGGGAAAGCAAATGAACGCGGAATCGGTGAGGGAGAAGGATATACCTTAAATTTTCCACTTCCGGCCGGAACTAAAGGAGATGTATATTTGAAAATTTTTGAAGAAAAAATAATTGGGGAATTAAAAAACTATGATCCAGAGCTGATATTAATTTCTGCAGGTTTTGATGCGCATAAAGATGACCCTCTTGCCAACATGAATCTTACCGAACAGGATTTTGGCAGAATGACAAGAATTCTGAAAGAATTTTCACTGCAGAAACGGGATAAAGTTATTCCGATCATTTCATTACTTGAGGGAGGCTATAATCTTACGGCATTACCTAGATCTGTGCTTGAACATCTGCTTGTTTTTGTTTCCTAACTATAAAGAAGAAGAATAAAAGAAGTATTTAAAGAAAAATGATCAAGTATTATAAAAAATTTATAATCACATCCGAACCTTTCAATGCAGAATTACTTAGCGGCATATTATGGACACTGGATATCGCAGGTATTAATGAGGAGAACGATAGGGTTGAAGTTTTTACTAATGATAAAGTGAAGATCACAAAAGATAAAATTAAATCACTGCTGCAGAAGTTAATTTCAGAAAAATTAATACTTAGTTTCCGCATTGAAGAAGAATCAGCGGAAAATAAAAACTGGAATGAAGAATGGGAAAAAAGTTTAACTGTAATTGAAGTGTCCGATAAAATTGCAATCAAACCTTCGGCGAAAGAATATCAAGCAAAGGAAAATCAAATAATTATTGAAATTAATCCGAAAATGTCCTTCGGTACCGGCGAACATCAAACAACAAAGCTGATGCTGCAAGCTTTGGAGAAACACATTAAAAGGGGGATGAAAGTTCTTGATGTCGGAACGGGTACGGGAATAATAGCAATAGCCTCCATAAAGCTGGGGGCAGCATATGCTGTGGGAATTGATAATGATGAATGGTCTTATTTAAATGCTGAAGAGAACTGCAGACTGAATAGGGTAGAGTCTGAAATAAAAATTATGCTCAGTGAGATAAATGGAGTGAAAGAGAATAATTTTGACATCATTGCAGCCAACATTCAAAAAAATACTTTGATCGAGATAGCAGAAGATTTGCAGCACAGGATTAGGCAGAACGGTATTCTCGTCCTCTCCGGTCTGCTTAGGGAAGATGAACCTGATATTCTGGCTAAATATTGTATTCTTGGATTTAAGTTACTTGAGATTATCAAAATGGATGAATGGATTGCAGTAATTCTAAGCTTTAATCAGGAAATTTAGCACCATCTAAAAAACATGCTGACATTACTAAATTTATTTATGTGAGATTAAAAACCTCTAGTGATTAAATGCATTATAATTGAATCATAAAATCATAAATTTGAAAATTAAGATACGATAATTAACCAATGAGAAAGGATGTGTTATGAAAAAGAAACTTTTTAT
>DAISZW010000065.1:0-1939 GCA_036824595.1 Ignavibacteriaceae bacterium | reverse complement strand
TGAATAACCAGATCGATAAACTAAAGGATAAACAGCAGAATCTGGATGCAAAGTGGCGCGATTTCAGCAATACTACGGAAGAGAAGTGGGACCAATTTAAATCGGATGTTAACAGTGCGTGGGATGATGTTGAGACAACCTGGGAGGATGTTGATTCCGAATTCAGAGAAAACTTGTAAATTAATCTGAAGCAATTGAAAATCCTGAGGTTGAGAACAATTATTTTCTTATTCTCAACTACTCAGGATTTTTTTTGATTTAATATGATCCTTATCTAACTCTTAAGTATCCGCATTTTCTTTAGTATCAAAAAAAATTACAGTCTAATCTTGGAAAAGCTGTAATGAAAAACACAAAAAATAAGTTTAGGGAACCAATCAGTTCATTTTTAATGAAACTTCAGTTAATTCATAAAGTTTCCGCAGCTTTGGCAGATTATCCATTTGATCTTCAATCATCTTTAAAACGAAAGGAAGCTTTTGATCAAATTCTTTTAATTCTTTAAATATTAAAGAAGGATTTAATGTAATTCTGTTTCCTGTTTGAGCCAGCCAGATTACAGAATCGGAATTTGCTTTGCTTTCATCCCATTTTTTTTCAGTCCACCCGAAGTTGCTTACAGCTTTTATTGTTTTAACTAAACTATTGAAGACCTTCTTTTTCCCTGATAATATGTTTGTATCTTCATCAGGAAATTTTATTTCGACAGAAACTTCTTTATGAATATTTATTTTTGGAATAAACACAAGCGTATTTAACTCGGAACCGCTGTAGTTCCATGTGCCGCTTTTATTATTATCACTGTAATTATAATTTTCTCCGTTCACTTTCACTTCAACCGGCGGGAAGGAAACCGGAAATCTCAACTCATACGCCCTTTCTTCCGGCATCCCCGGAAAATTACCTTCGATTGGTCTTATCTTTAAATCTATAATATTATTTTTTTTTGAGAGACTTACTTTAGTTATAGTAAATGCATCGTCTTTATAATTTTGATTATTTCCTTCATCATCATAAATTTTTGCGGAACCAGAATCCCCCGGAAATATGTTAAGAATGAGATAGTCTGTTATTTCATCCGCTGTATTTTTTATCCTTTCCTCAGGAGGAAAATCTTTCTGCATCGGGATAACAGCACCCGATTTAACGTAAACAGGAATATCTTCCAGGGTAAACGGCTGTTCAATAATTTTCCCGCCAGTAATTAAAGCACCTGAGTTCCACTCGATCCAATCTCCTTCAGGCAGCCAGACTTTCTGTATTGTGTACAAATTTTTTATGCTGTCTTTATCAAAGCCAAGCGGATGAGTAACCGGTGCAATGATCATTTCATTCCCAAACATATACTGGTTCTTCATCTCATACGCAGCTTCTGTTTCCGGGTAATCGTAATACATCGGACGAAGCATCGAGATTCCCGTATCATAAGCCTCTCTTGCGGCGGCATAGATGTACGGAATTAATGAGTAACGAAGATTAATCGCATCTCTCATTACATAAAAATATTCTAAAGGATAAGCCCAGATTCTTCTTTCGATATCAGGATCTTTTGTGGCATGCGTGCGCAGAATTGGACTGAATACACCCCATTGAATCCATCTTGTATACAGTTCGGGATTTTTCTTTTGATCTCCCGACATATGTCCGCCGATATCATGGCTCCAATATCCATAACAGACATTTGAAGCCGTGGCCGTGAAGTAAGGCTGAAAGTTCAATGATTCCCAAGTAATGCTGGCATCGCCGGAAAATCCGATCTGGTAGCGGTGATTTCCCAAACCGCCCCAGCGGTGATAGAGGAGATGGCGTCTTTCCTTCCTTCTTTCCATATCGCTGAAGTGGACATAATTTAAATAAAAAGTAGGATTCACTCCTTTAATTGAGGTTGTGCTCCATTGCTGCCAATCCAGCCACCAAAAATCAATTCCGTCTATCTCCA